>JADGBA010000157.1 GCA_015231685.1 Candidatus Omnitrophota bacterium
TATGAACCCCCGCGCGGGGATGGAGGGGCGGAATGATGGGGGACGGTTTTTTGGAGAAGCCAGGCCATGTTTTGGCCGAGGACCTTCATGGTGTTCACACCCTCATCGTCCCGCAGCACGTCCCCGACATCGCGGCCCATCGCGAAGTTCCAGTAATCGGACCCGACCACAATCATCTCGGCAATCGTGAAGAAATGGTTGATCGTGTCAAACGCATGAAGGGCTCCCCCGCGGCGCACCGCGATGACCGCGGCACCCGCCTTGCGGCGCAGGAAGTTACCGTTGGCCCTCGAGACGAGGCACGCGCGATCAATCAGGGCCTTCATCTCGGCTGAGACATCCGTCACATACACGGGCGAACCCAGAAGGATGCCGTCGGCTTGGCGCATTTTTTGAATACATTCATTGACGGCATCGTCGATGATGCATTTGCCGTTCTTTGTTTCATAACACGCCCGGCAGGCCGTACATCCCCGCACGGACCGGCCGGCAAGCTGAATCTCCTCGCACTCAATCCCCTCAGCGCGGAGCTCCTCGAACACCTTCCCTATAAGAAGCGACGTGTTCCCGCTTTTTCGGGCACTGCCATTGATTGCGATCACTTTCATTTCCGTTATCCCTCGCACCTTTGCGGTTATTTGGGTTTTCCGAACCAATACCCCTGCCCGTAACGCACCCCCAGGTCCTGAAGCACCTGCAGATCATTGGCGTTTTCTATGCCCTCGGCGATGGTCTCGGCACTGCAGCTTTTCACGATCTTCAGAAGCCGCCTCAAATTGTTCCGCTTTTCCGGGCGCTCCCAAATGCCGTTCACGAAGCACCGGTCAATCTTGATGATATCCGGCTCGAGAACGATCAACCCTTCAAGCGAGCTGTGCCCAAAACCCAGATCATCAATCGCCACCAGAATCCCCGCACGTTTAAAAACATTCACCGCGTCCAGAAGATAGGACGGATCACCGATGATCTGCTGTTCGCTGATCTCCAGGCAAAAGGTCTGATGTCCCCCGTGCCGGAATTCCTCGGTAAGAGCCTTCGTCGGAATTTCGATGAGTGTCGAAGGCAGGATGTTGACATGAACGCGGGTTGAGGCGGGAAGCTGCGCCGAGACCTCAAGGCAGGTTCTTAGACAAATCCGGTCGACCATCGTCAGCAGATTCATGTTCCGGGCGAACATGAAGAAATCCGTCGGCGCGTTCAATCCGTCGTTTTTCAGGCGGCTCAAGACCTCGAAGCCCACTTCATTGGAATTCTCAAGCTCGACAATCGCCTGGCTGACCGCGTAGTAATTCTCCTTGAGCCTCAAGGCCTCGCCGATCGCGGCCGAAGGCGGAGACCCCTCTTCGATCAACCCCAGATCCAGAGCCTCCGCGCTGACCCGGTTCTTTCCGAGGCTTTTGCTTTTTCTCAAGGCGTGATGGAGCGTCATGAGGAGCGAATCGATCGTGTTTTCCTGGTCCGAAACCTTGTGAAGGCCCATGCTGCAGGTGATCTTGAGGGATTCCCCGGAGATGAGCGCGACCTCCTTCTGCGCAATCGCCATCCGGATCTTTTCGGCGGCCACCGCGGCTTCCGCCTCGCGCACATTGACAAGAAGCGCGATAAACTCATCTCCTCCGACACGGGCCACGTAATCGGTTTCGCGCACCGCGCCCGTGATGGCGTTACTGACCGTCTCAAGGACAATGTCCCCCACGGCATAGCCGTAACGGTCGTTGATGACCTTGAAATCATCGAAATCCAGAAGAAGCGCCCACACGCTCATGCCCGTGCGGCGCATCCGGGCGGAAACGTCCGAAAGGATATTTTTGAAGCCCCGGCGGTTCCAGAGCGCGGTGAGCGGATCATGTCCCGCGATCTCTTTCAGCGCCGCGTTTGCGCTGTCGAGCTCGGTCTTGATCCGATGGCGCTCCATCGCGTAATGAATGGCGCGCCTCAAAACCTCCGTGTTGAACGCGCCTTTGAACAAATAATCCTGGGCCCCCATACGGATCGCCTCCCGGGCCATGTCCTCGTTGTTGTTGCCCGAAAGCACAATGATCGGAACATGACCGTTGCCTTCCTGGAGGGCAGCGACCCCTTCAATGCCCGCCGTGTCCGGAAGCGAAAGATCGAGCAAAACCACATGATAAGACTGCTTCGCGATTGCTCCGATCGCCTCACTCAACCGAACCACCCGGTGCACCTTGAACACCTCCCCGCTGCTCTCAGCGAGAAGCCGCTCCAGAATCATCACATCTTCATCATTATCCTCAACGAGCAATATCTCAGTCGCCATAACTCTATTGTACGCTCGATTAATTAATTCGGTACACATACAATTAATTAGTAGATTGATTACTTGGTTGTACTGTTTTTTGGGAAAACCCGCTCAACCGGCATGGACGCTTCACCCAACAAGTTTGTGTGCGGCGCATTTTAAAGGTATCATAGCGGCATGAAGAAGCCGGCCAAAAAGAAGCCTGAACTCCCCGGCCTCGTGGATGCCATGGCCCGTCTCGTTGAGCGTCTTGAGGCCCTCGAGAAAAAAACCGATCTTGTCTTGAGCCATCTTTCGACGCGCGCGGCCGTGCCGGCATCCCCGCCGAACGAACCCGCGCACCATCCTCCGCGGCCCCACGGCCGGACCTGGTATGAGGCCGTCTGTTCGGCCTGCGGCAAACTCTGCGAGGTGCCCTTTCAGCCTACGGGAGAACGCCCGGTCTATTGCAAGGTCTGTTTTGCGGCCCGTAAGACGAATCGTCCTCCTCAAGGGGCGGGAACGCCTGTCACACCGGCGCCGGCACCAGCGCCAACGCCCGCACCGCAACCGGCCAAATCCGTATCCGCGGTGCCCAAATCCTCAAAACCCGCGAAGACCGTCCAAACGTCCA
>JADGBA010000020.1:0-6380 GCA_015231685.1 Candidatus Omnitrophota bacterium
GATCTTTCACCGATTCTGGCCATTCTGGCTTTGATTTTTGTGCGGGCCTTTTTGGTGCAATCGCTGTTTCAGATCGCCGCGCGTTTAAGCTGAGCTTTTTGGGGGTGGCGCGGCTTGCGCGCGTTCGCCGAAGATCCGGGTGCCTACGCGGATCATCGTGGAACCCTCAAGAATGGCCTCCGGGAAGTCCTGACTCATCCCCATCGAGAGAACCTCCAGCCGCGGATCGATCCTGCGGAACTTCTCAAAATGCTCCCGCATTCTCCGAAAATCCCGGCGAATCTCAGTCGAATCCCCATCGGGAGCCCCCACCGTCATCAATCCCCGGATCACCACGTGAGGATACCGCTCAAACAGCTTCTGGCCAAACCACGAATCCAGTTCCTCCGGGATAAATCCGGCTTTGGTGCCTTCTCCCGAAATATTCACCTCAAGATACGCCGTTTTGGTCACTCCGCTCTCCGCCAGGATGCGCTCTATTTTGTCCAGCACCTCGGGACGGTCCACGGACTGAATCACATCAAAAAGGGCCAGGATCCTGCGGAGCTTGTTGGTTTGAATACGCCCGATAAAATGGGAGGTGAGCCCCGTTGCGCCCGAAAGATCCGGCGCCTTGGCCTCGGCCTCCTGCAGGCGGTTCTCGCCGTAATGCGCAATCCCTGAAGCGGCCGCTTCCAGGATGCCTGCAGCCCCGACAGTCTTCGTGGCGGCGACCACCGTGATCTCTTCCGGGCGCCGGCCCGCTTCGCGGGCCAGAGATTCGATTTCCAAAAAGAGCTCCTGCACGCGTTCGGCGATCGACATCCCTAAAAATATTCCTCCACAAAAGAGCGTGCCTTACGCGCGAAACAATCCGTGACTCCGCGGCACAACTTCATCGGCATCGACTCCCTGCGTGTTTCCATTTGGGCATAATACAAGCCTGCCAGCACCGTCGACGCAGCCCCCTCAAATCCCGTATCCGGATGGGCTGTAGCCACAGTCACTTCCACGTCGGTCAGCTCCGTTTCGACCGCTCTGACCCAATCCGGGTCGACCGCTCGGGGGCCGGTGAGACGAACCGCCGTGCGTGCTCCGGCACCGGCTTTACGCGCGAGCACCGCCAGGCTTTCACGTTCGCGCGCATCGTATCCGCCGAGCACCGTCATCCCTCTCCAATTTTGGAGGGAGCCGTGCTCGATCTTTGAAATATGACAAAGCTCGGTATCTGCGTGGATGAGAACGGCCGTCGCCGCTTCCCCCGGAATGGGCGCGATGCCGTACAAAGCCGCCGCGATGGCCGGATGAAGCCCTCGCACCTTGAAACCCGCACGCCGGACGGTGCGAATCATCCCCTGAGCCTGAGCGGATTCCGAAAAAAGACAATGCACAACAGCCTTCAGTTCCTTGCCGCAAATCCCTACGGGATCTTCGAGATAATCCGTACGGTCCACCAAAAAGCCTGCTTCCTTGCGATACACGGTCTGCCGGTCCACAGGCCCCAGACTCTCATAAGCCCTGCGCGCAGACTCACGTAAGTGGCGTACCTCAAACCCTTCGGCGGAATGTTCCAAAAAACAGGTGCCGTTCAACTTGACGCTTTCAAGGTCCGGATCCGGCAGACTCACTACCAGATCCCCGATTTCCAGAGCGCTTTCCTTCCCCGCCGCCACAGCGGCAGCTCGTATTGATTCGGCGGCATCCTGCGGGCGCATCAGACGTCCGTTTTTCATCCCGGCCGCCTCAGCCTCCCCGAGCCCCAGAACACGGATCTGACGCTTTTTGCGGTCATAGACGATATGGGCGATCCGGACCCGGGAAGATCCGAATTCACAAACAGCCTGGGGCTTATGAAAAATCGAACGGCTTCGCATGGATGAGGCTCCCGCAAAAATCAGCGCGGTCCGATGATGATGTCGTCAAATCGCAGGTCGATGTATCTTACTTTTTTGGGATCGATGTTGAGATCATCAATCTCCACGGCATCCGCAAGCTTGCGAAGTTTGTCGGATAGATTTCGGGATCCCATACGGATATCGATCGAATCATCGATCCGCAAAATAACATTCCGAGGATCAGAAATATCACACACCGTGAGCCGATGGTTCTTGAGGATATTCCGGGCTGAAACCTCGCCGATTAACTTGATCGCCTGTTCCAGAGGGCGGAATTGGATCCGCACACCCTTTGTCACCGACTCGTCCGGCTCGGGAACCCCGAGAATCAAGGGGACCGGCTCCCCCGAGGCCGGCGCATCGGCCAAAACGACACCAGTTTCATCGATGAGAACCTCGCGGTCAAGCCTCAGTCGCGCTACCGGAAGCCGCTCAATCAAATCAATGCGGATTTCGTTGGGGAGATTCCGGCGGACCTGAATCCTCTGGTATTCCGGAAAATACCTGCGAATACGCCCTTCGATATCATCAAGACGGATGGAAAGCATCGGCTCACCCCGGCGCAGGCCGGCAAACCGGAATCGGTCCGCCTCATCCATCACGCGGCCTGAAACAATGAGTTTATCCAGACAAAAGAGCTCACTCGAAACAGCGAATGCGTAAGATCCCCCGACCAGACACCCCAGGAGCCCGAAGGAAATCAAATAAGGAAAGATCCCCATCGCCGCTCCGATCCATTGCGGAATTCTTTTCTTGGACCTGTTCCAGGATGGTTCCTTACGTTTGTTTTTTTTGGCCATCACTAATGATCCCGTTGGTTTACATCATTTGGGGTCCGCGCGGTGTATTGATGGGGCGCGAACGCAGAGACGACTGCATGATCTTAACACAAAGCTCCGCGAAGCCGAACCCCGCCCTGGCGGCCTGCTTGGGCAAAAGGCTTTTGGGTGTGAGGCCCGGGATCGCGTTGGCTTCGAGCAAATATATCCTGTCCTGGGCCAGAATCATATCAATCCGCGAAAAACCGGATAACCCCAGCGCCTGATAGGCCAGAAGGGCCGCGCACTTAAGCTCCTGAATCCATGCCGCTTCAAGATCATCCGGAAAAAGATATTCCGTTCCGGAATCACCGTATTTGGCCTCAAAATCATAAAAGGCCCGCTTTGGGCGGATTTCAATCGGCGAAAGCGCTGAATCCCCAAGAATGCCCACAGCCATTTCTCTTCCGGCAATGCGTTCCTCGATCAGAATGCGCTCATCCTCCGCAAACGCGTCCCGCACCGCATCCGGCATTCCATCCGCGCCACTGACCATCGCGGTCCCGATACTGGATCCGCCGCAAACGGGCTTGACGAACACCGGGTAGCTCAGTCGGTGCGCCAGCGCCTTTGCAGGATCGTCAAACTCAGCCCACCGTGGATTCCCGAGACCCACCTCTTCGAACCGCCGGCGCGAAAGCGCCTTGTCCATGCTGATTCGGCAGGCCTCAGCCCCCGGTCCGGAATATGGAATACCCGCGGTTTCCAGCACCCTCTGGACCGTTCCGTCCTCGCCCATGCGGCCGTGAAGCGCGACAAACACATAATCCACCGGCGTCTCAAGGATCGTGCTCATGTAATCCTCTCGGGCGTCGATTAGACGGGCTTTGAACCCCGCCCCGACAAGGGCGTCGTGAACCGCCCGGCCCGATTTGAGAGAAATGTCTCGTTCTGAGGATACGCCCCCGCAGAGAACGCCGATGCGGCCTTCTCCCGGCAAAAACGATGCCGGCGTCATCCGCTTAACTCCCGGGCGATTTGTCCGATATCACCGGCCCCCATAAAGAGAAAGACTCCACCCGTCGGAAGAACCTTCTTCAAAATGGCCATGAGCTGAAGCTTTGGGACATAGGAAACCGCGGGATGACACGCACTCACGAGCTTCGCCACCCACTGTCCGTCAACGCCCTCCATCGGCGTTTCTCCCGCGCCATACACATCCGTGATCATGACTTCATCCGCAAGCTCAAAACAGCCGGCGAATTCGGCACAAAGTTTTTTTGTCCGGGTGTACCGGTGCGGCTGGAACACGGCAATGATCCGCCCGGTTCCATAACTGCGGGCCGCCTGCAACGTGGCGCGGATTTCTGTGGGGTGATGCGCGTAATCGTCGATCACCGTGTATCCGTCCGTCCGCTTGAGGATTTGGAACCGCCGCTCAGCCCCGCCAAAACCGCCGAGCCCCTTTTGAACATGTTCAAACCTCAGTCCGCATTTTAACGCCAAGGCAGCGGCGCCCGCGGCATTCAAAACATTGTGTTCACCAAACACCTTAAGCCGGATGCGCCCCAAATCCCCCCGGGGCCCGGACAACACAAACTCCGACCCCCCGCCAGAAAGCGTTCCGAGATCCTCAATCCTGTAATCCCAGCCCTTTCCCCTGCCGTAACTTTGCCCGCAATCACCAAACTCCCGCAAAAGCTGCATAACCCGAGGACACTCGCCGCAACCGATCCAGAAACCACGCGGCTTCAGGCGCTGCAAAAACTGTCTGAACGTCGCCTGAATTTCATCCACATCCTCGAAGTGATCCAGATGATCGGCATCCACATTGGTCAAAAGCACCGCATCAGGGTCATAAGCCAGAAGAGACGCATCGCTCTCATCCGCCTCAAGAATCATCCGGCCGCCCGATCCGATCAGCACATTTCCGCCGAGTTCGGCAACCCTCGCCCCGACCACGACCGTGGGGTCATCGCCCGCCGCACAAAAAATTCGGCCCAGCATCGCGGTGGTGGTTGTCTTTCCGTGGGTCCCGCATACACAGGCGGCCCAATGATCCCGCGTCAATGACGCCAGGGCCCAGGAGCGGTGACGCAGGGGGATGCCGAGCTTTTCTGCCGCCAAACGCTCCACATGGTCCGGGCGGATCGAGGAGGAATAGATTACGCAGGCCGCTCCTTCGACGAGACTGGCCGCGTGACGGTCATACACCCGTGCGCCGGCGCGCTCCAAAGAGGCGGTCAAATCCGACCGGCGCGGGTCGGAACCGGTGACTTCATACCCCTGCTCGAGCAGCATCCGCGCAACAGCGCTCATCCCGACGCCCCCGATTCCGATAAAGTGAAACTTTTTTGGATTCACGCTCATTCCGCCCGCTCTCCCGATTCGACATTCAAAGCAACTATTCCTTCGACCACATCGGCTAGCCCGGCCGCCCCGTCAGTCCGCAACCGCCCGGAGAGACATTCGCCCATTCGGTCATAATGCCCGCGGGATCGCATCTCGGATTTCATCACCTCCAGCAAATCATCCACACCAAAATCCCTCTGGCGCACCCACATCGCTCCGCCAAACCGGGCCGCGGCCCGGGCGTTAGCCTCTTGATGGGACCGGCTGCCGGGATACGGAACCAAACAAGCGCCGCGCCGGTAAAAAGCCAATTCATGAAGGGTTCCGGCACCGGAACGCGTAAGCGCAACATCGCAAGCCCCATACAAGAGATACATGACATCGCAATAATCCCACAACCTGCAATTGTCCGGAGGGCTCTCCAGGGTCTCTCGCGATACTCCGTGCCGCGCCCGACCGGCCACCCACAGCACCTGCCATTCTTCCATCAGATCCCGCGGAGCGGTCCGAAAAAACTCCTCGACCGTTTGATTCAAAAACATCGACCCCTGGCTGCCTCCCGACACCAAAAGGGTCCTGCGTTCAAGATCCACACCCAGCCGTTCCCGGGCTTCGCGCCGCTGGATTCGCGGGCCGGAAAACACCAAAGGATACCCGGTCAACACCGTCTTATCCCCCGCATACCGCTCCGCCGGATCCCCAAAAGTAATACACCGCTTCCGGGCCCGCCTCGCCAACCACCGGTTGGCAAGACCGGCTCCCACGTTCTGTTCGTGAATCACTGTCGGAACCCCCCGGTTTTGGGCCTCCCACACGCAAGGAAATGATGCAAATCCGCCAAACCCCACCACAGCCGCCGGCTGCTCCCCGCGAATCAATTCTCCGGCATCCCCAAAACCACCCCAAAGCGTGTTCCAGAATCCCGGAGAAGCCAGGCGTCGGAGAGAGTCCAGCCGGGCACACCGCAAAACCACCGTTTCATCAAAAACCGCCTGACCCGCCTTATCCCATTGACGGAACCCCTCATCGGTCGCCAGCACCATACGCAACTGCGGCATCCGCCGTTTCATTTCAAGAGCCAACGCGGCCGCGGGATACAAATGTCCCGCCGAACCACCGCCTGAGACGATCACGGTAAGGTTTCGGCAAGCGTCGCTCATGAGACCGGCCGGTCTGTGCCGGAAGTCCTGCAGCGGGAAACATTAAGGAGAAGCCCCGCCAGCATCAACTTTACAAGCAGCGACGATCCGCCGTAACTGATGAACGGCAGAGCCAGCCCCTTGGTGGGCAGCGCCCCGATACTGACACCGATATTGACCGCTGCCTCCAAACCGATCAGCGTCACAATCCCCAGCGCGAGCAATTTGTGGTAATCATTCGCGGCACGTTTTGCGGC
>JADGBA010000020.1:6406-8383 GCA_015231685.1 Candidatus Omnitrophota bacterium
CAGGCTCGCACCGACAAACCCCATTTCCTCACCAATGATGGAAAAGATAAAATCCGTATGCGCCGCCGGCAGATAAAACAGCTTCTGCTGAGAACGTCCCAAACCCACTCCCGTGAAACCGCCGGATCCGATGGCCAGGAGGGACTGGTATAGCTGGAAGCTCGTGTCGCGTACATCCTGAAAGGGGTTCAAAAAAGCAACCACGCGCTTGATGCGATAGGGTTCCAGAATCACCGCGGCGCCCAGAAGGGGTAGAGCCGCTCCGAGAGTCATCGCAAAATACCTTAACGGCAGACGGGCCGCAAAAAGCATGACCATCGAAACCGAGCCGATCACCACGGTGGTGCCAAAATCCCTGCCCGCGAATATGAGCCCCGCCACAAGGGCAATCACCAGGAGTTCCGGCAGCACGTCCTTCTTAAAATGCACGAAGGACTTGTTGGGCCCAGAAAGCCGCTTGGCCAAGAAGACAATCAAAGCGAACTTGGCGAATTCGGAGGGCTGGACATTCATCCCCCCGAGCGGAATCCAGCGTCGCGCGCCTCCGATCGCCGGCGCGAAAAACGCCACCCAGATGAGCGCCAACCCCACAACCAGGAGCATTCCCGTCGCGTTTCGCCGCAGTCGTTCCGGGTCCAGCAACATCATGACCAGAAATACCGCCATCCCCAACCCCAAAAAAATCAAATGCCGTTTCAAAAAGAACATGCTGTCCCCGTAGCGCTGATCGGCATACACCGCGCTCGCGCTGTAGATCATCACGATGCCCACCGAAACGAGACTCATGACGCTGCAAAAGATGCCGATTCGGATCTTTCTGCCCCGCTGTGCCCTTCGGGATTCCAGCGCACTCATGAAGAGGTCCTCACCTTACGCACCAGCCGCCGGAAGGCCTCACCCCGTTCTTCGAAGGATTTGAACTGGTCAAAACTGGAGCACATCGGCGACAAGAGCACCGTTTGTCCTTTTCGGGCTCCGGCCGCGGCAGCCCGAAACGCCTCTTCAAATCCCGAACACACGGTCCGCGCGTCAAATCCCGAAAGCTCACGGTCCAAAAAAGGGGCCGAGCGCCCGTAGAGCACCACCCGGTCCACCCGCTTTTTGAGCTCGGGGACAAGATCGCGATAACGTTTCTCCTTGGCGATTCCGCCGGCCATCAGGATCACGTTTTTACCGACAGCCTCCAAAGCGGCTGCCGTACTGCGCGCGGTCGTGGACTTGGAATCATTCACAAAAGACACCCCCCCGTACGCGCCCACATCCTCAATTCGGTGAACCAGAGGCTTGAAGGCTCCCACCGCCTTCGCAATCGATTGCGTAGATGCTCCCAGACACAACGCGGCGGCCGCGGCGGCTTCCACATTACGCCGGTTATGTTCACCCTTAAGCGCAATCGACCGAAACCGCAAGATCACATGGCGGTTGGCGCCGCGCCGGATGACCAGCCGGCCGGATTTAAAACACACTCCCGGGGATTCCGCCTCCGACCCAAAGCTCATCCGTCGGCATCGCGCTCTTCCGGCCTCCCGCTCCAGTCGCGCATCTCCGGCGTTAAACACCAGGGCGCATTCCGCCAAAAGCCATCGTATCACCTTCACTTTGGCTTCATAGTAATCCCTCAATGTCGGATGCCAATCCAGATGATTCGGGCTCAAGTTCAGAAGAACCGCGACGTCGGGCTTCATGCGTCGGCTGAACTTCAACTGAAAAGAGCTCGCTTCAACCACGCGCATCACATTGGGGCCCTTATCAAGAAGCGACCGGCACACGGATATTCCGGAATTACCGCAGATTTCGCAGGATCGTTTATCTCTTAGAATCTCGGCCAGTAGATGGCAGGTCGTGGTCTTGCCGTTGGTCCCTGTGATGAGCGCCCAGGGGGCCGCCTGAAGCGACATCCCGAGTTCGAGCTCGCTCCAGATACGGGCCCTTTGGCTTCGCGCCCAACGGACCGGGGCAGCGTCCGGTCGCACTCCG
>JADGBA010000020.1:8453-14813 GCA_015231685.1 Candidatus Omnitrophota bacterium
CACCAAAAAATTCCGGTGTTTCGTTTCCGGTTTGCCGGAAGTCGAGACGCGCACCCGGGCTCCAAGTTTGAACAAAAGCTTCGCGGCCGACATGCCGCTTTCTCCCGAACCGACCACAAGAGCGCTCCGCCCCCGCCACTGCCGCGTAGAAAGCCCAAAAGCGCCGGCGGCCATCATATCGTCCGCTATCGAAGCTTCAGGGTCGCCAGACCCATCAGACTAAAAATTGCTCCGAGAATCCAGAAACGAATCACCACTTTGGATTCCTTCCACCCCTCCAGCTGAAAATGATGATGAACCGGCGCCATTTTAAACATTCTCCTTCCGGTCATTTTAAACGATCCGACCTGAAGTATGACGGAGAGAGCCTCCATCACAAAAACACCCCCGACAATGAAGAGCAGCAGCTCCTTCTTGATCAATATCGCAACAATGGCAATCGCACCGCCGATGCGCAATGAGCCGGTGTCTCCCAAAAAAACGCTTGCCGGGTGGGCATTGAACCACAAAAACCCCGTCGATGCCCCGGCGAGCGCAGCACAAAACACCATGAGCTCCCCCGAGCCCGGAAGATACGGCAAATACAAATATTCCGCGAATACGGCGTGGCCGGTCAAATAGCTGAAAAGGGCGTAGGTCATCGTCACCATGACCGTGCACCCGACGGCCAGGCCGTCAAGTCCGTCGGTCAGATTCACCGCGTTGGAGGTCCCCGTGATGACCAGACACACCAGCACCACATACCATGGCCCGACGGCACAAACCCAATCCTTAAAAAACGGCACGCTTATCGTCGCCCAACCCGGATCGTCCCGGTACAGATATACTCCGAGCGCAACCCCCAGCGCCAACTGCCCCATCAGCTTCACGCGCCCTTTAAGTCCACGCGCATTCTGGCGCATCAGCTTGAGCGCATCATCCGCAAATCCAAAGAGCGCGAGCCAGACCACCCCCAGAAGCGCAATACAAAAATAACGATTGGACAGGTCCCCCCACAACAGGCATGACAACCCTACCGCCAATACCACAAAGGCCCCTCCCATGGTCGGGACCACTGCCTTGTCGGCCGTCATTTCGGATATGCTTGCGAACCCGGCGCGTCCGTGAGAGTGATGCACCTTGAGATCCCGCAAGGCAGAGATCACCAGGGGACCCAACAACACGCAGAAGAGAAAAGCAAACACATATGCCAGAGCCGCACGAAAGGTAATGTATTTGAGAACATTGAACGCAAAAAAATGTTCCTTGAGCGGATACAGCAGCGAAAAAAGCATGACCGTGGATTATGCGGTGGGAATCCCGCACGCCTCCATGATTCGCTCCATATGCATTCCCCGTGAACCCTTGAGGAGCACGGTATCCCCGGGTTTGAGCTTGGACTTGATGAAATTTCCGGCTTCAAAACTTGACGGAAATTCCCTGATCTTTTTGGGATCAAACCCGGACGCTCTCGCCTCGTCGGCAAACCGTTTCGAGAGTTTGCCGATCAGACACACCAGATCAAACGAATAACCCGCAATGGATTTTCCGGCGTCCCGGTGAAAGGCGGTCGCTCGCGGCCCCAGTTCCAGCATATCCCCCAGCGCGAGAATCTTGCGTCCCTTGGGAGGGTAGCTCTTAAAAAGCTCGATAGCCGCCTTGAGTGAGGACGGATTGGCGTTATAGCTATCGTCAATCCAGTGGATGCCCCTGACTTCGCGATACCGTACTCGGCCCGGTGTCGGAGAAAATCCGGTGACCAATTCCGAAACCCGCTTGGAGGGAATTTTGAACACCTTGGCGCATCCCGCGGCCAAAAGCGTATTGAGGATATTATGCCTCCCAAGAATCGGCGAAACCACCTTGTGCTTACCGTTCAAAAGAAACACCGATCCGTCCTGCATGAGATGGATCCGCTCCGCGTACACGTCGTATCGCTTGGAAAACCCCACACGGACACTTTTGAGCTTTTTCAAACGCGGATGTTGAATATTGCGGTCATCCGCGTTGTAAATCACACATGCACCGTCCGACAAACCGTCGATCATGGACATCTTTTCGCGTTTGACGCCCTGGATGCTCCGGAACCCCATCAAATGCGAATTCCCGATCATGGTCACCACGGCATGGGTTGGATCCGCGAGACGCGTCAGGTACCGTATCTCACCAAGCTGATTGGTGCCGAGCTCCAACACCACCACATCGTGATCATCGATTTTCAACAAAGTCTTGGGGACACCGATCTGGTTGTTTTCTGACCCTTCGCTCTTCAACACCCGCAAACGGTCCGAGAGGAGATGAGCGATCAGCTCTTTCGTCGTGGTCTTTCCGCAGGACCCCGTGACCGCGATGACCGGGATTTTTTTGTTCCTTCGATGAAACGCGCCCAAACGTCCCAGGGCCTGCACCGCGTCGTCCACATATATGATGTCCGGGTCCTTGCGGCGAATCCGCCTCTGGCTGGATTCCTCCGCCAGACACAGTCGTGCCCCCCGCTCGAACGCCTCGTCAATAAAAGCGTGTCCGTCAAAATTTCGCCCTCTCAAGGCAACGAACATATCGCCCGGAGCAAGGGTGCGCGTATCGATAGAAATCCCGCCCTTAAAATGCGCTCTTCTTGTCGGTACCAGGAGCCTGCCACGCACGGCCCTCTCAATCTCTTTGTAGGTGTATTCCAGCATAAGCCCTCTCGAAGGTTAGGCGCCGGCAGCGGCTGTTTCCAGCTCCCGCAGCACCTTTTCGCATTGTTCCCGGTCGTTAAAATAAACTCTTCGCTCCCCGATAATCTGCACCGTCTCGTGCCCCTTGCCGGCAATCAACACGGCGTCTCCCTTGCGTGCCTCAGAGAGCACTGCAAGTATGGCTTTGGCCCTGTCGCACTCGACGCTCACCCGCTCTGCGGCAGACCCGAATCCCATCAAAATCTCGCGCACGATGGCTTCGGGGTCCTCGTCCCGAGGATTATCGGAAGTCACTATAATGCGATCCGCATACCGCCCGGCCGCTTCGGCCATCTTCGGCCGCTTTCCCCGGTCGCGGTTTCCCCCGCAACCAAATAATAACATTAGTCTCCCCTCGACAAAAGGACGCAGGCCTTCAAGAGCTCTTTGAAGGCCGTCGTCGGTATGGGCGTAATCGACAAAACAATCTATCCCCATTCGGTTTGGAATTCGCTCCATCCTTCCCGGAGCCCCCTCATAATCCTTCATGGCCGCCAAACAGCCGCCCGGTTCCAGACCGCAAGCCCAGCCCACCGCCACTGCGCCCAGTACGTTATACAAATTATGTGTTCCCGGAAGCAGGGTTCTCGAGCGGTACGCCCGCGACCCGCCGACGCATTCAAATTCGGTCCCGCCAATCCCGCGCTTCAGGATCCGTCCGCGCACGTCGGCCTCCCGGTCGATGCCAAAAAGAACCTTTCGGCGCGACCCGCCGGGTACGATGGATCTCACCCGGTCGTCATCCGCGTTCAATACCGCGGCTCCATCCGGTTTCAACAAATCAAAAAAACGGCTTTTGGCCTCAAAATACCGATCCATCGTCCCGTGATAATCCAGATGATCCCGGGTTAAATTGGTAAATAGAACCGCGTCAAATGCCATGCCATCCAGCCGATGCTGATCCAGGGCGTGTGATGATCCCTCCATCACCACGCTTCTGCACCCGTCGTTGCGCATCCTTTGCAGAATCAGCTGGAGGTCTTCCGGGTCCGGCGTGGTTTGTTTTGAAGAAATCCGCGTGGCGTTCCATTCGCAACTGACGGTCCCCAGCAGTCCGGCAGCCTCCCGTTCTGCGCATATTCGTCGAATCAGATAAGCCGAAGTGGTCTTGCCGTTGGTTCCTGTGACGCCGATCATTCTCATTGACTCCGACGGCTTACCATAAAAAATATGGCACAATCGCGCGTATACCGAGCGCGCCAACGGCACCCGCAAAACCGCCATCGATTCGTGCGCCGGTGACGGTTTTTCTGTTATCGCCAGAATGGCGCCCTTGCGCGCGGCCTCATCCAAAAAGCGATGGCCGTCCGCCGCCGTGCCTTCCCACGCCACAAACACCATTCCCTCGCCGACTCTCCGCGAATCACAAGTCACGCCGCTAACGAGACCCTCGCGCCATCTCCCCGGGAAGGGGGCCAGTCCCGCCTGATTCAGAAGCTCGCATATCTTCATAAGATGTCCATTATAAACTATTCCCAGTAGTCCAGAATGGCCTCAGCCATTTCTCGGAAGACGGGGGCCGCCACCGTTCCTCCGTAATAATACGGATGCGGGTCATCAATCGAGACCAGTATCGTGAACATCTCACCCTCCTTCTCCACAAACCCCCCGAAGGACGCAAAGAAATGATCGTGTGAATACGCCCCGTCAGGCCCGATCTTTTGCGCCGTACCGGTTTTGCCCCCCACCACGGCTCCGGGAATATCGGCCCGCTTGCCGGTTCCCTCGCGCACGACAAGCGTCATCATAGCCCTCATCACCTCTGCGGTTTTTGGGCTGATCACCCTTCGCCGTGGCGTCACCGGAAAACTTTTTACAATTTGCCCGTATTCACGAATATCCATCACGATACGTGGCTTCATCAAAATTCCTCCGTTGGCGATCGCTCCCACGGCGCTCGCCAGCCGAATGGCGGTCAGCCCCACCTCCTGCCCCATCGCAATGCACGACAGGGAGGGCGCCGACCAGTCCTTCGGACGCCGAAGAACGCCGGGAATTTCTCCCGGCAGATCAATGCCCGTAGCTTCGCCGAAGCCGAACTTCTTCAAATAATCATACAATCCCTCTTTTCCGAGCCGTTCTGCGATTTTGGAGGTTCCGATATTGCTCGATTTGGCGACAATGTCCTTGACCGGAAGCATTCCGTAACCGTGCACATCATGAAGCACGCGCCCCCCGGTGCGGTACGTGCCGTTTTCGCAATCAATTTTCTCTTCGGGCGCCACAAGCTTTTCGTTCAGGGCGCCGGAAACCGTAAATATCTTGAAAACAGAACCGGGTTCGTACATATCCGTCAACGCGCGGGTTCGCCTGGCTTCGGGGTCCGCATCGCCGGGAGCGTTCGGATCAAACCCGGGCATATTGGCCATCACCAGAACGTCCCCCGTTGAAGCGCGCATCACCACCAGGCTTCCGGATTGCGCGTGGTGCTTTTCGCATGCCGCATTCAGGGCCTTCTCCCCCAAATGCTGGAGCACAATATCCAAAGACAGAGTGACATCATACCCGTTCACCGGCAGAACAAAATCACTCTGCCTGGCCACAACCTCTCTCTGCTTGGCGTCCTTCTGAGTCGCCTTCCACCCCGGGATGCCTTTGAGATAGCTGTCGTATTTCAGCTCAACGCCTTCGAGGCCGTAATGGTCCAACCCCGTAAACCCCATGACATGAGCAGCCAAATCCTGGTTGGGGTAAAGCCGCTTCCATTCTGATCGCAGTTCCAGTGCCGGATCATTCAGCGCCCTGAGCGCTTCGGATTGCTGTTCCTCTAATTGACGCGCCACCCAAACAAAACTTTTATCCCGGCTCAAACGGTCCCTGAGATAGCTTGGCTCCATTCCCAAAATCGTCTCCAGTCGTTCCGCGAGGCCATCCGGGTCCGAAACAGCTCTGGCGTTTACTCCGAGCGAATACAGCCGCAAATCCACCGCGAGCTCCTCGCGTGTACGATCAAGAATTTTGCCCCGAAACGGCGGGATTTCCCTGATAAGACGGGCCTGCTCCTTGGCGGTTTCGCCGAGATTTCGGGGGTGAAAGAACTGCAGGTAGCCCAGACGGCCCCAGAAGAGGGCCAAAACAACAATCAAGATCACCGGTACCGCCGACAGGCGCAATTTGTTTATCGTCGGCTTCACATGAAACTCACGGGTAGACGCGACGCGATCAATCGCCCGGTCGGGCTTCGGCAGAACCCATGAAGACCCTCGCCAAAAGAAGCCTCGCGCCTGATTCGGATGATGGCGTCGTTTTGTCGCTTAAGGCTCTGGCCACCTTCAACCTCGGCGTTTTCGCGAGCTTGACCCGATAATGATCGAGTCGGTCTTCAAGATTTTGCGGCACCGTCAGCCCGGCAATCTTGCATTCCCGGTCTCTGATCGAGTGCGTCAATTCGTACTTCTGAATGGATAATTGCCGGATATCGTATCCGACCTTGAGCGCTTCCACCTCACCATAGACCGCCATAAGGCCGAAACCGACCCAAACCATAATTGCCATCAGGATGCGGGCCATCGATTCCTCCCTCCGGTCTTCGCCGGCTTCCCTCGCTCAAATATCCTCAATTTTGCGCTGCGTGACCGCGGGTTCCTCTGTATCTCTGCCTCTGCGGCCACAATCGGCTTCTTGTGTACGGGCGACCCGATCATTCTTCCGGCCGCTTCAC
>JADGBA010000021.1 GCA_015231685.1 Candidatus Omnitrophota bacterium
AGATAATGCACAAGAAGCTGGAAGCCAGAATAACCAACAAAAAGGCCGTCGTCGGCATCATGGGGCTTGGCTATGTCGGGCTGCCTCTGGCGATGGGTTTTGCGAACGCCGGGTATTCCGTCATCGGATTTGAAAAATCCAGGGAAAAGGCCGGTAAACTCAAAAAGGGTGTTTCCTATATTGATGACGTGGCGGACGCGGAAATCCGTTCCGCCGCCAAAAACGGCAGGTTCCGCCCCACCACGGATTTTGATCAAATCCAGAAAACCGACTGCATCATTGTTTGTGTGCCGACGCCGCTCGGTAAGACGCGTGAGCCGGATTTGTCTTTTATTGTCGCGGCGGTGAAGACCATCGCGAAGCACCTTAAAAAGGGTCAGCTCGTGGTCCTGGAGAGCACCACCTATCCGGGGACCACCGAAGAAAACGTCCGTGTGATTCTTGAAAAGGAGACGGGTCTTAAGGCCGGCAAGGATTTCTTTCTGGGTTTCTCTCCGGAGAGGGTGGACCCGGGCAACCGTGATTTCAGGATCACACAGATCCCCAAAGTGGTCGGCGGGATTGACGCGCGATCAGGCCGTCTGATCGAGTCTCTTTACAGCGGGGTATTTGAGAAGGTCATACCTGTCTCTTCCGCGGGAGCGGCGGAGATGGTGAAGCTGCTCGAGAACACCTACCGGAGCGTCAATATCGCGCTCATCAATGAAGTCGCGATGATCTGCGACACCCTGAAGATTGATGTCTGGGAAGTGATCCGTGCGGCCTCTTCCAAGCCCTTCGGATTCATGCCGTTTTATCCGGGGCCGGGCATCGGGGGACACTGTATCTCCATCGACCCGATGTATCTCGCCTGGAAGGTCCGTCTTCACGGCTATGAGCCCCGCATGATCGAGCTCGCTCAGACGATCAACGACCGGATGCCCGATGTGGTGTGCGAGCGGGCATCAAGGATTCTCAACGGGAGAGGCCGGCCGCTCAAAGGCTCGAAGATTCTTCTTTTGGGCGTGGCCTATAAGAAGAACGTCTCGGACACGAGGGAGTCCCCGGCTCTGGCGGTGATGGCGCGTCTGGTTCGCAGCGGCGCTTCGGTGAAGTATCATGACGCGCATGTGCCGGCGATTGTTGTGGAAGGCAAAAAATACCGTTCGGCGCCGTTTGGATCCGGACTGTGCGCCGCTTCCGATTTGATCATGGTTTTGACGGATCATGAGCGGGTCGACTATGGGCTGGTGGCGGCATCCAAAACGCCGGTTTTGGACACTCGTAACGCACTTCGGGCCCAGAAGCAGAGAAAAGATCTGCATCGATTGTAATCATAGCGGAAAGGATTTTTATGAAGGACAGAATTCTTGTCACGGGCGGCGCGGGTTTTATCGGTTCCAACATCGTCGAGTCGCTTGTGAAGCTCGGAAAACGCGTCGCGGTGCTGGATGATTTTTCTTCGGGACAGATGGAGCACATCCGGCCGTTTCTTAAACACATCCGCTTGTGCCGCGGTGATATTCGAAGCCCGAAGGACGTAAAGACCGCGATGAAGGACTGTTCGATCGTCATTCATCAGGCGGCCATCCGGTCGGTGCCGAAGTCCGTGGACAAGCCGCTTTTGAGCCATGACGTGAACACCACCGGCACACTGGTCCTCTTGAACGAAGCCGTCCGGAGGGGCGTGAAGCGGTTTGTGTACGCTTCATCAAGCTCGGCCTATGGCGACGTGAGGAAGTTTCCCCAAAAAGAAACGGATCCCCTGAGGCCGCTTTCTCCCTACGGCGTGTCCAAGCTCTGCGCGGAGAATTACTGCTACACCTACTTTGACAACCACGGGCTCAAAACCGTTTCTTTGAGATACTTTAACGTCTACGGTCCCCGTCAGAACCCCGAATCCCTTTATTCCGCGGTGGTGCCCGCGTTTATCGATCAGATACGAAGAGGGAAGGTTCCCGTGATCGATGGTACAGGCAAACAGTCGCGCGATTTTACCTACGTGGGCGACGTTGTCCGGGCCAATCTTCTGGCGGCGCTGGGGCCCGGCTCGCTCGGCGGATCGGTCTTCAATATCGCCGCGGGGAGCGATTATTCCGTGAACACGATCCTGTCCTTGATCGCGAAGCATATGGGCGTGCGGGTGAAGCCCGCGCACGGTCCCGCCCGCCGGGGAGACGCGATGCGGACCTACGCGGATATTTCCGCGGCCAAAACGAAGCTCAAGTGGATGCCCAAAATGCCCCTCGATGAAGGGCTCAAGGAGACGGTGCGATGGTTCGTGGAAAAAAATCCCAAACGATTGTACTCACCGGTGGCGCCGGATTTATCGGATCGCATCTCTCGGATTATTTTGTTTCGGAGGGATTCCGGGTGATCTGCGTGGACAATTTTTTGACAGGTTCGAGAGAGAATATCCGTCATCTGCAGAAAGATCCAAGATTCTCGCTATACTGTCATGATGTTTCGGAGCGGATCCGCATCCGGGGGGAGGTTCACAGTATTTTTCATTTTGCCTCACCGGCAAGCCCCGTGGACTACCTCAAATATCCCATAAAAACGCTCAAGGTGGGATCTCTGGGAACGCACAATTCGCTGGGTCTGGCCAAAGCAAAGCGCGCCAGATTTGTTCTTGCGTCCACCTCCGAGGTTTACGGAGATCCCGCCGTTCATCCGCAAAAGGAGGATTATTGGGGGCATGTGAACCCTATCGGCCCCCGGGGGGTGTACGATGAAGCCAAGCGTTTCGCGGAGGCTCTGTCTCTGGCCTATTACAGAACGCATCAGATTGATGTTAAGATTGGAAGAATTTTTAATACATACGGCCCGAGAATGCGGGCGCACGACGGACGGGTGATCCCCAATTTTATCGATCAAGCGCTTAAAGGGGAGCCGCTGACCGTTTACGGAAAAGGTAAACAGACGCGTAGCTACGGTTACATTGACGATCTGGTGAGGGGTTATGTTCTCCTGTGGCGCTCAAAATACACGGGACCTTTTAATCTCGGCAACCCCGCGGAATACGACATTCTCGAACTCGCGCGGGTCATTATCGAGCTGACCGGATCTAAGTCCAAGCTCGTGTATGAAGCCCTGCCCGTGGATGATCCCAAACGGCGGTGTCCCGACATTCGCCGGGCAAAAAAATATCTGGGCTGGTCACCTCGCGTGAATTTGCGGGGGGGGCTCAAGCGCACGATCAAGGATTTTACAAGCCGGCTTCAGCGTAGATCGCGTTAACCCTTGTCGCCTGCGGGTGTTGTGTTGAATGATCCGTCCGGCAGGCTTTATGTTTGAAGAAGGTTCTACTATAATGACGCTTTTGCCCGCGGGCCAGGATAGCGCCAAAAGTGATTAGGAGGAGGGTTTATGCGGAGGGTTCATACACGGCAGACGGTCTTTGAGACGCCGTGGTTTGAAGTGATCGCCAAATCCGATCCCGATCATCAAGAGGAGCCGCCCTATTACGCGATTCAGACGTCCGATTATGTGACGGTGTTGGCAATCACCGAGGCGTCCGAAGTGCTATTGGTTCAGCAATTTCGTCCGGCGGTGGAGGCGACGACGCTCGAGCTTCCCAGCGGACATGTGGATCCGCCGGAGACTCCCGAAGCGGCTGCCCGGCGCGAGCTCGAAGAAGAAACCGGTTTTATCGCCGGTTCTTTGGAGTTGTTGGGGTGCCTGATTCCGGACACCGGGCGTTTGTCCAACCGGTTGTGGTGTTTTTACGCCTCAGGTGTCCGGCGTTCCGAAAATGGTGTTCCCACCGAGGGCGGGCTTCAATGCGTGTGTTTGAGCCCCTTGGAGTTGAACCGTCGCATGAATACGGGCGCTTTTGACCATGCGCTGCATTTGGCGGTTCTGAGTTTGGCTGCCGCCAAAGGCAAGTGGTCTTTCGGCGTATGACCGATGAGGATGCATTGAAATGAAAGTCCAGAAGAACAAAAAGAAGTCCGCCGGCTTTTTGAAGGGCCGGGTGTGCGTGGTCGGAGGGGCAGGACATGTGGGGCTGCCGCTCGGGTTGGTGTTTGCCGATCGCGGGTTCGAAGTCGTTGTGTATGATCTCAACATCGAAGCCCTGAACACGATACGCTCCGGACGGGTCCCGTTCATGGAGAAGGGGTCCGCGGCGCTTCTGGAGAAGGTTTTGAAATCCGGAAAGCTTTTACTTTCGAATGATCCCCACGCGATAGCCGGAGCCGAGGTGGTCATCATCACCATCGGAACGCCGGTTGATGAATTTCTCAATCCCGACACCAAAGTCATCAAAGATTGTATGGACCGGCTTCTTCCTTACCTGGATGACGGACAGCTGATTCTCCTTCGTTCGACGGTGTATCCGGGCACCACGCAGTGGTTGGACAAGTACCTCAAGCGCAATAAGAAGAAGGTCCGGGTGGCCTTTTGTCCGGAGCGCGTCGTGCAGGGGTATGCGATCGAAGAAGTGCAGAAGCTTCCGCAAATCGTCAGCGGTGTGACCCCCGAGGCCGAGGAAGATGCCGCACGCCTTTTTGCACGGATCGCGCCGCAGGTGGTACGCCTGCGTCCGATGGAGGCGGAATTCGCCAAGCTCTTTTCGAATGCGTATCGTTACATCCAATTCGCGATATCGAACCAGTTTTTTATGATCGCCCACTCCGCAGGATTGGATTTTGACCGGATCATTGAGGGTATGAAGAAGAATTATCCGAGGGCCGCGGAGATTCCCCGGGCGGGATTTGCGGCCGGACCGTGTCTTCTGAAGGACACGATGCAGTTGGCCGCCTTTTCGGACAATCAATTCAGCCTCGGTCATTCCGCGATGAATATCAACGAAGGTTTGGTGCTGTATCTGGTTGCGGCTCTCGAGAAGAAATACCGCCTGGACCGTTCGGTTGTCGGGCTTCTCGGGATGGCGTTTAAGGCCGAAAGCGACGACATACGATCATCCTTAAGTTACAAGCTCAAGAAAGTTCTTCTGTATCATGCCAAGGAAGTGTTGACGACCGATCCCTATGTCAAAACTGATCCATCGCTTCTGGACGCATCGGAGGTCATCCGGAAGAGCGATCTTCTGATTCTTTGCGTCCCGCATAAGGCGTACCGGAAGCTGCGGTTCGGCAAAAAACCCGTGGTGGATATCTGGGGGTTTTTGAACAAGGGAACCGGGATTTGAAGCGTTTGTTACGCGTAGGGATTGTCGGTCTCGGCTTCGGACAGAATGTGCATTTGCCGGTTTTTGGTACCCATCCCCGGTGTCGGGTCACGGCCCTATGCGCCCGGACTCCGGGCAAGGCCGCCCGCATCGCTGAGCAGGCTTCGGTTCCCAATGCTTTTTCGGATTGGCGCCGGATGATCCGCTCGTCGGAAGTGGATGCGGTTGCGCTGGCGGTGACGCCCGGTCTTCAGGCCAAAATCGCTCTCGCTGCACTTCGGCGGGGGAAGCATGTGTTTTTGGAGAAGCCGGTTGCCCTGGCAGATGGCCAGGCGGAAGCGCTTCACCGTGAGGCTCAAAAGCGGAAGTTGGCGCATGCGGTGGATTTTGAATTTTGCATGACGCCCGCCTGGATTCAGGCCCGAAGAATGATTGACGGCGGACGCATCGGACGGCTTCGGCATGCCGTTGTGAATTGGAATGTCGAGTCGTATGCCAACCGGCTCCGACGCGCCACCTGGAAGAACGAACCCGCCGCGGGCGGAGGCGTTCTTTATGCGTTCGGATCGCATCTTTTTTTTAATGTGGAATGGCTGTTCGGCAAAATCAAACGTCTGTGGGTGGGGACGGGCCGAGCCAAAGACCTTCCCGCCGGCGGCGAAACACATCTCTCGGGAGTGATTGAACTTCGCAGCGGGGGGGTGGTGACGGCGCAGATCAGCACGCAGGCCTTCATGGGAAACGGTCACCGCTGGGAGTGTTATGGCGCCGACGGGGCCATGGTCCTGGAGAATCGCACCGGTGATTATATCCGCGGTTTTGGTTTGTCGTATGCCCGGCGAGACCAAACGAAGTTTCGGCGTGTGGCGCTTCGGGAGAAGGGCTCAAGGAAGGCATCGGACGGACGTATTCCCGCGGTTTATGGGGTGGCCGACCGGTTTGTACGGCGCGCTCTCGGAGACAAGGTTTCGGGATATCCGACGCTTGCCGAAGGATGCCGGGTTCAAAAGCTTTTGACAGCCGCAAGAACCTCCGTCCGTCGGGGCGGATGGGTCAGCGTATGAAACGGTGGGAAGGAATTTAAGATGCACTATCTTGTGACAGGCGGTTCGGGATTCATCGGATCGGCCCTCGTGCGGCGGCTCGTGCAGGAGGGGCATACGGTGCGTGTGTTTGACAATTTGTCGCGGGGCATGGCCAGACGATTGTCGGGGCTGGAAGGGCAAATCGAGTTCATCCAGGGGGACGTCCGGGATGCGGATGCCGTAGACCGTGCCGTTCGGGGGACCGACAGTGTCTGCCATCTGGCTTTTATCAATGGAACGGAATTTTTTTATCAGAAGCCGGGTTTGGTGATGGAGGTCGGCATCAAAGGGATGTTTCATGTGATGGATGCCTGCCACCGGCACGGCACGCCGGAGTTGGTGCTGGCTTCCAGTTCCGAAGTGTATCAAACACCCCCTTCCATTCCGACCGCGGAGGATGTGCCGTTGTCCGTTCCCAATCCGCTCAACCCCCGTTATTCGTACGGCTCCGCCAAGATCATCGGTGAACTTTTGGCGCTTCATTACGCCGCCGGGTCTCTAAAGCGCGTGTTGATTTTTCGCCCCCACAATGTCTACGGACCGGACATGGGTTGGGAGCACGTGATTCCGCAATTCGTGGTTCGCATGAAGCGGTTGTGCGAAGTGACCGGGGAGAAGAGTATCCGGTTTCCGATTCAGGGGACGGGGGACGAAACGCGCGCCTTCGTTCATATCGATGATTTTGTGGAAGGCCTGTGGCGTGTGATGCAAAAGGGGGAACACCGGAATATTTATCACATCGGGACACGCGAAGAAGTACCGATGCGGCGCATTGCTTCCCTGGTCGGGGAGTATTTTGGGAGAAAAGTTGAAGTGGAACGAGGCGTCGATGCATGCTGGGGCACCCCCCGGCGATGCCCGGACATCACACGGCTGGAGGTTTTGGGGTATCGGCCGAGGCTGACCCTCGCCGAGGGACTGCCCGGAGTTGCGCGGTGGTATGATGAACATTCACACGAAGCGCCCGATCACGGCGCGGTCAAGGGGTAGACGAGAATGCCAGCGAAAGGATGCACACACCATGAAATTGGCTGATCAACCTGAATTGTCCTGTGGGACCGGCTCGAGCGTTGTTGTGACGCGGTGCCAAATCTGCGGATCCGAAATGCTTGAATCCATGTTGTTTCTCGGATATTTGCCGCCCGTCAATCAGATGCGTTCGCTCGATGAGAAGCCCCACGAGGAAGCCGCGTATCCGGCCGAGATGCTGCACTGCAAGAAGTGCGAGTTGGTGCAGCTCGGACTTATCGTGGATCCCAATATTCTGTTTCCGCCCGAATACCCGTACACGAGCGGGACGACCCGCATCCTGCGGGAGAATTTTGCCGAAATGGAGCGGGAAGTCGCCAAGTTGTATCCGCTTGGCAAAGACGATCTCGTGGTGGATATCGGATCCAACGACGGAACGCTCCTCAGCAATTTTAAGAATGCGGGGCACCGGGTGGCCGGCATCGAGCCGACCCTCATGGCGAATCTCGCCAACGAACGCGGGATCCCGACGCAAATGGCCTTTTTTGACCGCACATCAGCCGAAAAAGCCTTGGCCGAACACGGGAAGGCGAAGCTCATCACCGCCACCAACGTGTTCGCGCACATCGAAAACATTCACGAGATTGTTGAGAGCCTGCTCTTGCTTCTGGACGAAAAGGGATTGTTCATCAGTGAGTCGCACTATCTGTACAGTCTCATGGAAACGCTCCAGTACGACACGATTTATCACGAGCATCTCCGGTACTATTCGGTGACGAGTTTGAAGTATCTTCTCGAGGCGCACGGGCTTGAAATCATCTATGCGAAAAAGATCCCGACTCACGGCGGATCCGTTCGGGTGGTCGCCGCGCGCCGGGGCGCCTATCCGGTGAGCCAGGCCGCGAAGGACATTCTGGCGGAAGAGGCGCGTCAACCCCTGAATACGGAGCGCGTCGAGGCGTTCAAGCGCAGCGTCGTGTCTTCCAAGCTCAAGCTGTACGCTCTGCTGAATGAGCTTAAAGAGGCCGGAACCCGCGTTTATGGTATCGGGGCTCCGTCCCGAGCCAGCACGCTGATTCATTACGTGGGGTTGGATGACGGTTTGTTGGACTGCGTTCTCGAGGTGAAGGGATCCTACAAGACCGGGAAGTTCATGCCAGGAACGCGTATTCCCGTCCTTGAAGAGAGCCGGTTGTTCGATGATCCGCCGGATTATGCGCTTCTTTTGTCCTGGCATATCGCGGAAGAACTCATGCCCAAGTTAAGGCAGAAAGGATATCGGGGAGGCTTCATCATCCCGCTTCCGGAGCCGAGAATTATCCGGGCTGACGCCTGAAGAGAATTCCGCGTTAGAGTTTGAGTCATGAGCGAATCGCTTGATATCGTCATTCCGGTGTACAACGAGGGCGGAAACATCGTCCGTGTCCTGGACCATCTTTCGGATCAGGTTCACACGCCCTTCAGAATCCTTATCGGTTATGACCGCGATGACGATGACACGCTGCCCGCACTCGCCGGTTATCCGTCCGAAAAAGTCAAAATCGTGCTCGTCAAAAACCGCGGTCGTGGGGTCATCGGCGCGATCAAGACCTGTTTTGAGGAAAGCCGGACGCCGGCGGCCCTCGTGTTCCCGGCCGACGACGTGTTTAACGGCGGCATCATTGACCGGATGGTGGACGGCTTTATGGAGGGCTGTGACATCGTGGCGGCCAGCCGCTTCATGAAGGGGGGGCGCATGACCGGCTGCCCGCCCATCAAAGCGGTGCTTGTCCGATCTGCGGCATGGATTCTTTTTCATGTCGCGGGCCTGCCGACGCATGACCCGACCAACGGTTTCCGTCTTTTTTCGAGAAGAGTGATCCGTCAGATTCCGATCGAATCCGACCGGGGATTCGCCTTCAGTCTGGAACTGCTCGTCAAAGCGCATCGCCGCCGGTGGAAGATCGGTGAAGTTCCGTCCGTCTGGATCGAGCGGGATACCGGCCAGAGCCGTTTCCGGGTGTTCCGGTGGCTTCCGGTCTATCTCAAGTGGTTCTTTTTGGCGCTGTGTCCGCGGCCTCGTTCCTGGGTGAGTGACGGGGACTCGGCATGATTCACGTTTTTTTGCCCGCTTACAATGAGGCGCATGCCCTGCCCATCCTGGCATCCAAATTCGAGGCCGCCTTGGGCAAAGAGCGCCCGTACCGCCTTTTTATTTATGATGACGGCAGCCGTGACGCGACGCGGCAGATCGCGGAGTCGCTCAAGGGCCGTCATCCGGTGGAAGTTCGATTTCATGAGCATAACGCGGGGTTGGGGCAGACCCTGATTGACGGTTTTGCGGAACTCGTACGAACCGTTCGGGATGAGGATGTCGTTGTGACGCTGGACTGCGACGATACCCACGAGCCTTCTTTTTTGATCGCCGCGCTGCAAGAGCTGGATCGCGGATACGACGTCGTGATTCTATCGCGATTCAAATCCGGCGGTGGCCAGCAGGGGTTATCCGCGTTGAAGAGCTTCTTGAGTATGGGCGCGGGACTGTTTTTGAAACTCTTTTTTCCGATTCGCGGCGTGAGGGAGTACAGCTGTAATTTTCGGGTCTTTCGCGGATCCATCGTCAAAAAGGCCCATGAGGTGTACGGAAACACCTTCATCCAGTTGCCGCACTTGGGATTCGTCGCCGCGCCGGAGATCCTGATCAAGATGCGAATGCTCGGCGCCCGCATCACCGAAGTGCCGTTTGTGTTGAAGTATCAGCAGAAGATGAGCCCCAGCGCCAACCGGGCCTGGAAAACCATCTCCGGTTACTTTGTACTGGTATGGAAGTATTGGCTGCGTAGGCCCGCCAAGGATCGATCCCGCGCATGAAACGGTGGATCACCCGCGCGGGATTGGTGCTCTTCGGTTGTATCGTTGCGTTCGCGGCCGGTGAGTGGATCGCCGCGCATTCCGGCGTGGTGGATACGCCGCCCGGTCTTTTTGTCGAGCATCCCACCCGTTCTTTTGCCAACCGCCCCGGATTCAAAGGTCGGGACCGGCGGGGGAACCCCATTCGCATCAATTCCATGGGACTCAGAAATCCCGAAATTTCTTTGGATAAACCCGCAGGTGTGATGCGGGTGCTCGTGCTCGGCGATTCCGTCGCCTTCGGCGACGGCGTCAGGGAAGAGGAGGCGTTTCCCGCCCGGCTGGAAGGACTTCTCAATGCGGGCGGAACTTCACGATGGCAGGTGATCAACGGGGGTGTTCGCGGGTACAACACGGTGATGGAGAAGCGCCTTTTTGAAGAGGTTGGGCTACGGTATCAGCCCGACTGGGTGGTGCTCGCGTATGTGCTGAATGACGCCGAACCGTTGGAACGGCAGGGCGGCATGATTGACCCGCGGCACCGAACCCTGCTGGCCATCAAGAATTTTGCCAAGGAACATTTTTATCTCTACAGCCTGCTTCGTAAGGTGGTTGAGTTGTGGCGATGGCAGCAGGGACCGATGGGCGCCATGGAAACCTACGAGGCCCAATTTGCCCCGGATCATCCGGGGTGGCGCGCCTCCGAAGAGGCGGTGGAGGACATTCGCGATCTCGCCGCGCAAGCAAATGCGCGATTCCTGTTCGCGGTGCTGCCGGTGTTGGGAAAGGCGGCTCCGGAGACTCAGGCGGCGGATGAAGCCATCCGGCGCCGCGTCGTCGCACTCGGGAAGCGCTTGGGAGTCCGGACGCTGGATTTTCAACCGCTCTTTGGGGGGACGCCGGGCCGGGACGCGCAGATCGAGGAACGCGATACCTTTCATCCCAACCCCACGGGGCACCGGATGATTGCCGAAGCGCTGGAGAAGGAAATCATGCGTCCGGCCGGAGAGGCCCCGGATGCATAGAGCGTTCGGGCTGTTGGCCGGGATGGTGCTTTTGTCCGCCCTCGCAGTTCAGGCCCTGGGTTTTGTGTCTGTGAAAGCGCCTACGGCCGATGAATTCGCCCATCACATCGCCAACGGGTATTCCTACTGGAAGGGGGATTTTCGGATGAATCCCGTGTCTCCGCCGCTTCCGCGGATGCTTGCGGCGTTCCCGCTTCTTTTTCTTCAAGCCAAAGCGCCGCTGGATCATCCGTCGTGGGAAACGATCGATAGCCCGGAATTCGCACGGCAGTTTTTTTATCATTACAACCACGAGCCGGACCGTTTTGTGTTTTGGGCTCGTCTGCCGATTCTTGCGGTGTCGCTCTGTTTTGCGATGGCGGTCTTCTTGTGCGCCCGGAGTCTCTTCGGGCCGGCCGCCGCGTGGATCAGTCTTCTCTTGTATGTTTTTTGTCCAGACATCATCGCGCACTCGTCCCTTGCGACGTCGGATTTGACCGTGGCCTTTTTCTTCTTTTTGAGCTTGTGGGCGTTAGAAATGTATCTTGAGCGTCCGAGTGCCCGCGCGGCGCTGCTTGTGGGAGCTCTCGCGGCGTTGACCTTTTTGTCCAAATTAACCGCGCTTTTTTTGTTTCCGATTTTTGGACTGATGGTGCTCTTCTCCGGCGAGGGGAAGGCGGTTCGGATGACGCATGTGCTTCTCTTTGCCGGGGCGCTCTTGGGGGTGCTTTGGGCCGGTTATGGATTTGAGGTGAAGCCGCTTCTGGTGCATACACCCGATCCGGCCAAAAAAATCGAATTCATCCGGCAGCTGGCCGGGGACCGGGCCGTGCATTGGGCGATGACGGTCCCGATTCCGCTCTCGACGTTTGTGGCGGCGCTGGCGGGGCTTTTTTTTACTCGGGCCGCCGGGACCAACGCCTTTTTGATGGGGGAATGGTCGACGCGCGGATGGTGGTACTACTATTTTGTGGCGTTCGCCGTCAAGAATACGCTGCCGTTTGTGGCGTTGTCGGTGACGGGATTCGTGCAGGCTTGTGTCGCGAACCTCGGACGGATCCGAAAGACCTTCCTGGTCGTTCCGATCGCTTTCTTCTTCATCGCGACGATGCCGGACCGTGCTCAGGCAGGCATTAGGTACTTTTTGCCCGTTTATCCACTCCTCATGATCCTTGCGGCCGCCTGGGCGGCCGCACTTCTCAAGCGGGGAGTTTTGTGGCGCTCCGTGATCGTGGTTCTTTTGGCCTACCACGTTGTTTCGGTCGTGACAACCTATCCGCATTATTTGTCGTACTTCAATGAGGTGGCCGGAGGTCCCCGGAAGGGCTATCGCTGGCTTCGGGATTCGAATCTCGATTGGGGGCAGGATTTGAAGGCGCTCGGAGATGTGTTGCGCCAAATCCACGCGGATGAAGTGGTGCTGTTTTATTACGGCTCTGCCGATCCCGCCCAGTACGGGATTCGTGCGCGGCCGGTGCGGGAGGCGGAGATGCGCGCGCCCGAGCACACGGTGTACGCCTTGGCGGCGCATCATATGGACAGCTTCGCATGGTATGACGATTACACCCCGGACGCGTGGGCCGGAAACACCATCCGCGTTTACGATTTTAGGAACAAAGCCCTTCCATAATCGAATGGACGGATGGTGGCGGGCAGGTTTCGCCGTGTGGTAAACTTTGGGCTTTAACTTTGGAAGCAGCGGTCATGAAAACCAAAAAATATCACTCTCACGCAAGCGCGATTGTCGGTAAGGGGGCGACGGTAGGCACCGGAACCCGGATTTGGCATTTTTCGCACGTGATGGACGGTGCGCGGGTCGGAAAAGACTGCAACATCGGCCAAAATGTGTTTCTGGCCAAAACGGCCCGGATCGGAAACCGGGTCAAGATCCAAAACAACGTTTCGGTGTATGACGGCGTGGTTCTGCATGACGATGTTTTTTGCGGGCCGTCTTGTGTGTTCACGAATATTTCCACGCCGCGAAGCGCGTTTCCACGAAAGGGGGAGTACCTCGAAACGCACGTCATGCCGAATGCGACGATCGGAGCTAATGCGACCATTGTTTGCGGAGTGACGATCGGGAGTTATGCGCTGGTGGGTGCCGGCAGCGTCGTGACGCGCGATGTCGGCGAACATGAGCTGGTGTACGGAGTGCCGGCACGCCGGCACGGATGGGTTTGTGCGTGCGGGGAGAAGCTGGCCTTCTCCGCAAAGATGGCCCGTTGCGGTCGCTGCCGCCGCGGTTATTGGCTGGATCAAAAGAAAAAACGGATCAATGCCCTTCATGACTAAAGTACCTTTCATTGACTTCAAGGTGACGTACAACGAGATTCGGGAAGATCTTCTAAAGGCCGCTACGGAGGCGTTGGATTCGAATCAATACATCCTCGGTCCGGCGGTGGAGCGTCTCGAAAAAGAGGTGGCTTCCTATCTCAATTCCAAATTTTGTGTCGGCGTGGCGTCCGGATCGGATGCCCTGTATTTGTCGCTCTTGGCATTGGGCGCCGGCCCGGGAGACGAGGTGATCACGACGGCGTTTTCGTTTTACGCGACCGCAGGCTCCATCACCCGTACCGGCGCCAAACCCGTGTTTGTCGACATCGAGCCGGATTTGTTCAATTTGAATCTCACACAGGTCAAGGAACGGTTGAACGGCCGCACGCGCGCGGTGGTGCCGGTGCATCTCTTCGGAAACCCGTGCGATATGGGGGCGCTCCGGGACATTTGCGCGCCGGCGGGCGTTCGGATCGTGGAGGATACGGCGCAGGCATTCGGTGCCACGTGGCGGGGGAAACAGGTCGGGACGTTCGGAGATGCCGGGTGCTTTTCGTTTTTTCCGACCAAAAACCTTGGGGGCTTCGGGGACGGAGGGATGGTCGCGACGGACCAGGAGGCAGTGTATGCTAAATTGCGTGCGCTGAGAGCCCACGGGTCTCGCAAAAAATACATTCACGAAGAGTTTGGCGTGAACAGCCGCCTGGACGCATTTCAGGCAACGCTCCTTAGTGTCAAACTCAAGCACATTGACCGTTGGAACGACCAGCGTCGCGCAATCGCCGAGATTTATCGGGACATTCTGCACAATGTGCCGGGGGTCGTGATTCCGACGGAGTCTCCGGAAGCCCGGCATGTGTATCACCTCTATTCGATTCGCACCTCCCGGCAGGATGCCCTGCAGGCGCATCTAAAGAGCGCGCAAATCGACTCAGCCGTCTATTATCCGCTGGCGTTGCCGTTTCAGCCCAATCTGGCCGATCTCAACTATCAAAAGGGAGGGTTTCCCGTGAGCGAGCGGATGTGTTCCGAAATCCTGTCCCTGCCGCTTTTTCCGGGTCTCGACCGGGATCGGGCTGTCCGCGTTGCCGAATGCGTCAGGGATTTTATGACGCATGGCGCTTGAGGCCCCTCGATTGAATCGAGTGCGGGGCATCGCCATCGCCCTCATGTTGAGGCTGGCTGCCCTGCCGCTTTTTTTGCACGGGGACCTTTTTTTTATCCACCATTTTCCGTTCTATTGGACGAACCAAGGCGTTTGGGACGTTTACGGACACTTCGGTCATTTCTTCCTGAATCGGCACCGGGTGGCCGGCATCGAGCCGACCCTCATGGCGAATCTCGCCAACGAACG
>JADGBA010000158.1:0-2327 GCA_015231685.1 Candidatus Omnitrophota bacterium
GCCTGAGCTTATCGGCAAAATTCCGCGCAACGCCCTGCCGACCACGATGGAATTCAAAGAAGGCATGATGGTGGCTCTGCCGGGTCCGGGTGGCGCGCAGAAGCCCGCACGGGTGATTAAGGCGCTGGATGATTTTGTGGTCCTTGATCAGAATCACCCTCTGGCCGGCAAAAATCTCGTGTACCGCGTTCGCGTGATGCGGATCGCTTAAAAGGAAAGCGGAATGAAAATATCAGCCATCTTTCTTGGAATGTTGGGAGTGTTGGGCGCGGCTGTTCCGGCCTTGGCCGAAGACAAACTGGCCTCGTACGCGAAGAATGTTGAGGCTGCCGGGCAGGGCATGACGGTCTGGCAGACGATTCAGTCCGGCGGGTGGGTCATGGTGCTTTTGGGGATTCTTTCGGTTCTGACCCTCGCGCTCGTGGTGTTTTTGTTTGTGCGTTTGAGACCGCGCGTGATGGTGCCGGAAGATTTCTCCGTTGAACTCGTTGCTCATCTTAGGGAACGCAAATACGGCTTGACGCGGCAGTTATGCCTGGATCACTCCAATCTGGTTTCGGTGATTCTCCTGTCAGGCCTCGATAAAATCGACCGGGGCACCGGTGCCTTCAGGGAAGGCGTAATTCTTGCCGCACGCCGCGAAACCGCGGCGCTCTGGCAGACGGTGGCGCTTCTCTCTGACGTGGCCGCGGTGGCGCCCATGTTGGGGCTGCTCGGAACGGTTCTGGGAATGATTCAGGCCTTCAATACGATTGCATTTCAGTCTGCGGTGGTGAAGCCCATCCTTCTGGCGGGCGGGGTGTCCAAGGCGATGGTGACGACGGCCGCGGGAATGGTGATCGCGATCGTGGCGGTGATCTTCTACTCGGTGTTCCGTACCCGGGTGCAGGAAATCACCGGCATGGTGGAAACCGTGACGACGGATGTCCTGAATGCCGTTCCGGACCAGGCCGGTATACCGGAACACGCGGCATGATCAAGTTGGACGTGCCCTCAGAGCTCAAAAGCCGTCCGACGATTCCTCTGGCGCCGCTCATCGACATTGTCTTCATTACGCTGATTTTTTATATGACGCTGTCGATCTTTTACCAGCTGGAGAATGAACTTTCCATCAGCGTGCCCAAATCCACCGAATCCAAGGAAGCGGTGCGTTCCCCCGGAGAGATCATCATCAACATCGACCAGAAGGGCAAGGTGGTGGTGAATCAGCGTTCCTTCGCTCCGGAGGAGCTGGAAGCGATGCTTCAGCGTATTACCTCGCTCTATCCGAACCAGCCGGTCATCATCCGGGCCGACAAGAAGACCTACCACGAATCGGTGGTCCGGGTGCTCGACGCCTGCGCGGCAGCCAATATCTGGAATGTCGCGTTTTCTACCCTCAAGGATTCCGGCCCGGATTCCGGGAACTGATGCTGCGTCGCGGGTTGTCGCTCGGCATGGCTCTGGGGTGGCTTGCGGTTGGCGCCCTTGCGGTGGTATCCGCAGATGAGATTTCTTCCCAGGCTCTGAGCCCGTCCTTACCTGCCGAAACCGAACAAGTTCAATCCGCCCCGGGGGACGAGGAGCTGGATTTTGCCCGGGGGCTTTACGCGCGCGGGTTGTATGCGATGGCTCTGGAGGAGTTTGAGGCCTTCATGAAGACGCATCCCGATCATCCCAAGGCGGGGGAGGCCCTCTTCGGCAAGGCAGAGAGTATTTTTATGACCCATGACTACCCGGCGGCGCTTGCGGTTTACCGTGATTATGCGTCCCGTTTTGTCACCGGAGAACGGATCGAGACGGTGTTCAGCCGTATCGCGGAGTGCCTCTATCTCACGGATCATAAGGCTGAGGCACGGACTTATTTCCTCAAGCTTCAGAAGAGCTCCGCTGCGGATACGCGTCTGACCGCGGTTTACTATACGGCCAAAATCGATTTTGACGCCGGGCGTTACGAAGCGGCGCGGCAGGGCATGGCTCAGGCGGCTCAAGGTCCCGGGCGGCACCCTTTGGCGCCGTATGCGGAGTATTATCTCGGAGAAATTGCGTTCAAGGAGAAGTCCTACGCGGAGGCGCTGGAGATCTTCAGGCGGGCGGGCGCATCCGGCGAGGACGAAATCCGGCAGGCGGCGCTTTTGGGGGAAGGCCGCGCGCTCTTCGGGCTCGGGCGGCTGGATGAAGCGGCGAAGGCATTTCGTGATTGCGCCGAAATGAAGGGCGATGTTTCGGTCGCCGAGGATGCTTTTCTTAATTATTTGAGCGCGCTTTTTAATCAAGGTTTATACAGCGAAGCCGCGGCGGCGTGCTAAGAGCATTCAGGGCCATGGGCGGCGCCCTCCAAGCATGCG
>JADGBA010000158.1:2409-2827 GCA_015231685.1 Candidatus Omnitrophota bacterium
GGCTGACCGCGAGGCAGCGCTTTTGGGGCGGGCCGAAACCCTCATCGAAGCCGGACGGCCGGACGAAGCTCTCCAAATCCTCGGCGGCGTCGGCGAAGGGAAGACCGAAGCGCCGGACCGGGTGCTTTTTCTTGAAGCCATGGCCGCCAAAGCCTCAGAAGCTGAGCCTGAGGAGGTGTTGGACGCGTTCGGTAAGGTGTGTCCGGAATATCCGGAATCTGATTTTTGCGCCCAGGCGCTCGTGACAGGCACGTATACCGCGCTGGATTTAAAGAGACCGGAGAGGGCGCGGAAGTTCCTCGAATCTTTTGTCGACAGGTTTCCGAAACATCCGTTTCTTTCCAAGGCCGTGACGGACCTCGCACTTCTTTGTGTGCAGGCGGGGGATTTTGAGGCGGCAGCCGCGGCGTCTGAGCTT
>JADGBA010000159.1:0-527 GCA_015231685.1 Candidatus Omnitrophota bacterium
GGGAAGAATCTCTTCGATAAGACGCCTCACGCCGCGGGCGCGTTCCCAGCCGTCCGCGTCGTAGAGTTTAAGAATCACGGCTTCGCCGCTGTCTTCCCTGCGGCCCCGGAACACCGGCCGCTCCTCGATGCTGTCGGTCACAATATAGCTTTGGCCTCCGGCCGTGAGACGAAGATCCCCGCCAGCGTTCAGATGTTCGATCATCTCCTCCGCGACATCCTCGTTTTCTTCAAAGTGAGATTCGAAGCTTGTGAGTCTGGATCCTTCAATAGGCGACGGGTTCTTTACTTCATAAACAGCCAGCATACCGAATCCGCTCTGAATCCAACTGACGTAATAAACGTGCAGCCCGGAACTCCGGAGCTCTCTTGCCGCTCCCACGGAACCTTCAAATTCAAGATTCCACATAAGTCCGATGCCACGACCCGGATCCAGATGATTCTTAAGAAGCCGCGACGCCCTCCTCCAAAACATCAGCCCCGCATAACCCCCGTCCCAGACGGAACTGTAAGACAAAAAAGGCTTTT
>JADGBA010000159.1:694-2826 GCA_015231685.1 Candidatus Omnitrophota bacterium
TAAGCCTGGTACACCGGGTTCGTTTGTTTCTCAAGCACCGCCGCCGCAAGACAAACATTGATGCCGGTTCCTGTCGCGTCATCAAAAAAGACGTCCGTTGTCTCGAAGGGATAATCCTTCAGGCGTTTGATCAGTTCTTTGCGGTAATCGTGGTCGCTCTGCGCGTGGTCGTCCAAGCCCGGCGGATACACGCTCGGAAATGTGACGAGAAGCATCTTCCGGCCCGGGGCCTCGTCGCCAAGAAGTCCATCGAGCTCTTTCTGGGGATGATCAACCGGCTTAACCTCAACCCCACCGGTATGCGGATTCACCCAAAGCAGAAAAAACGGAATCGAACCCCCGCGCGGAACTTCTTTTTGATAGTCCCGGCCCGCGGCATCAGCCTCGCGGATATAGCGCTCGATGGCTTCAGCCGCGTAGGCCCGGTCGCGTTCATATTGTGCCCAACCGGAACGGATTTTTTTCTTCTCGGCACCCGAGAGCCCCGCTTTGCCGGTCAACCGGAGAAGCTCATAAGGCGCCTGATAAGCGGACAAATCCAGATACCCCGCGCTCTGCCCTTTCTCGATCACCGGAAAAACAGCCAGAAGATGCCGTTCAGGCAGACTCTCTCCCGTACGATAAAGAAAATCGTAGGAACCAACCGGCGTGAGCTCCCTCCAAAGAAACGCTCCCGCCGCGGCGCCCGGCAGGCCCGCGCCAAACTTGAGACGGCGCACTTCAAGCTTTCCAAAATCCCCTTCGATAATGCGGTCCGGCGCGGCCTCGAACGCCCCGCCCGCCAAAAAACCGTCAAGCTCGCCGTCCACGCTCTGCGCGATCCGCGCTCCCGCCTCACCCGGGGCGAGTTGAACCGGTTCTTCAAGATCCCGCAACCGGAAATCCAGTGTCTCTTCCGCAAGATCACCGACACGCTGCCAGTCTTTGCGAAGCCGTATTTGTGAATCCTCATCCGCTTCCCCGGCGGTCTTGAGTCTCTGAAGCAGCGTCCGGAGCGTCGTTCCGGGAGTCACATAGCGCGTCAGGCGGCGGCCGTAGGCAAGCGGGGTATTCTTATGGTTCTTGGAGATGACGTCGACGCGGAAGGAGCGTTTGTGCTCGATGTCGTTTTGAAGCACCATGAGATTGGCGATAAATTTATCCGCCAAAACCACAAGCATCTTCGCATCTGCATCACCCTTGAGAGCCCGGGAGGCAAGTTCCCTCAAAACAACGAGTTGCCTTTGAGCGCGTCCGTAACCGGGTTCCGGGCGGACCTCCTCACCCGCGGCTGGAGCGAAGCTGTGTCCTTTGGCCAGGGCGTTCAGCCGGGCCCTGGCTGTGCCAAGCGCCCTTTTCAGGTTCCGGACACTTCCGGCATCGTCCGCCTCCGCGGCCCGGGCAGTGGAAACATCCGCGAGAATCTGACCGACGGCCATGACGACTTCCCGGTCACCGGATTCTTCATGGAGACTGTCCGCGCGGCGTTTGACATTTGAGGTAATCCGTTCAATGCTGCTCACCCGCTCGTTCAGAGCCCCGATTGCACGATTCAGGAATCGGCCCACCCCCTGATATTCCGCCGCTCCCGGCTCCGACCGGTTAAGAACCTCAAGGGCGTTTCCCAGATGCTCCTCGGCGGCTTGTTTCTCGTAAACAAACCCGCGCGCTGTCCAGGCGTGAATCTCCGCAAGGCCTTCGAGGATAACGCGCTCATCATCGAGCGACATAAGACGGGCGCGTCCTTTCCGGGCCCGGCGATAAGCAGCCTCCGTCATATCCTTGAAGAGACTCAAACTCCCCAGATGACGGCGAATACGAAGCGTTTCTTCGATATAAGACCTCGGGGTATGAAAAGACTGGCTTCGAAGCGCCGCGGCACGGTCGCGATAACGAAGCTCCTGATGCGCGCTCACTTTAGGATGTTTAATTAAATCCGAAAGAGATTCGACCGCTTCCAGTATTTGGCCCCGTGACGCGTCGTCCGGATCGGCCCGTCTCGCGTGATCCGCAAGAAGCGCCTCAAGATCCCTCTTCACCGCTTTGAGAATGTCGGTAATCCGCTGGTATCGTTGGGACAAAAATACTTGATCCGCGCTCCCCTCCGCGATTGACACGCCCCCATATAATCTGAGCAGTCTTTCGCATTCCTC
>JADGBA010000160.1 GCA_015231685.1 Candidatus Omnitrophota bacterium
GAGGAAGGGCAAAAGTTTTTTGAATTTGAAAACGCGATCATCGCGACCGGATCGGTGCCGATGGTGCCGAAGGCGTGGGATCTGGGCAATCCCCGGGTCATGACCTCCACCGGGGCTCTGGAACTCGTTGATATTCCCGAAAACCTGCTCGTTATCGGCGGCGGCTATATCGGTATGGAGCTGGGAACGGTCTACGCGGGACTCGGAAGCCGCGTGACGGTGGCCGAGGCGCTGGATACGATCCTTGCGGGCGCGGATGCGGACCTGGTGCGTCCGGTGGCGCGCGCGGCCTCACGGCTGTTTGCGGAGGTGCGGCTCGGCGCCCGGGTGGCCGCGATGGTCACCGACGGAAAAAAAATCCGCGTCACGATGGATCATGCAGGAAAAACGTTGACCGAAAGCTACGACCGGGTGCTTGTGGCTGTGGGCCGCCGCCCCAACACAGAGGACCTGGGATTGGAGAACGCCGGAGTGGAACTTGATGAGAAGGGTTTTGTCCGCTCTGCCGCCGATCGTCGGACCTCCAATCCGCGCATCTTTACGGTCGGTGATGCCGCCGGAGGAGTGCTTCTGGCGCACAAGGCCGCTCGTGAAGCGCGGCATGCTGTTGATGCGATTCGGGGGGAGGCGGTTTCTGCCGATGGGGATATGATTCCGGCCGTGATTTTTACCGATCCGGAAGTGGCCTGGTGCGGGCTCACCGAATCGGAGGCGCGGGCGAAGAGCATTCCGATTGAAGTGGCGCGCTTCGGCTGGCCGGCCTCGGGCAAGGCGGTCACGTTTGATCGCACCGACGGTGTCACCAAGCTGATCCTTGAGCCGAAGACGGCCCGCGTTCTCGGCGTGGGGATTACCGGCGCCGGCGCGGGGGAGCTCATCGGCGAAGGGATTCTCGCGGTCCAGATGTGCGCTACGGCGGAGGATATCGCGCTTTCGGTGCATCCGCACCCGACGCTGACGGAGACCTACATGGAGGCCGCCGAGGCCTTTTACGGCGTTGCGACCCACACGATCGGCCGGACCAGGCCTCCCGCCCGTTAATTCTTTATGCAGCGGCTTCTCGCCAAAAATCCAGCCGATATCCGTACCGCGGCCGCCCTTCTGGAAGAAGGGGGAATCGGCGCTTTTCCGACGGAGACGGTGTACGGTCTCGGCGCGGATGCCACGTCCGCCCGCGCCGTGGCCAAGGTATTCCAGGTCAAGAAGCGTCCCGTGTTCGACCCGCTCATTGTGCACGTCGACGGTCTCAAAAGTCTTGAGGGGCTGGTCTGGGAAGTGCCGCGTGATGTCCGAAAGCTCCTGAATCGATTCTGGCCGGGACCGCTCACCGTGATTCTTCCGAAGACCGAGCAGATTCCGGATCTCGTGACTTCCGGTCTGGGGACTGTGGCGGTCCGGTGTCCCGACCATCCTGCGGCCCTGGCGATGCTTCGCGCGCTGAAGAAGCCCGTTGCCGCTCCCAGCGCCAACCGTTTCGGGCACACGAGTCCCACGACGGCGCGCGCGGTCGAGGCGGAACTTGGCATGATGATCGACTTCATTCTCGACGGGGGCCCCGCGCGGATCGGTGTGGAATCAACCATCCTCCGGCCCGGCCCCGGCGACTGGGAGGTGCTCCGGCCCGGCGGTCTCCCCATCGAAGAAATCCGCAAATTCAATGCGTCCGTGCGCCTGGCGACGAATCGCGGCGCGACGATTGAGGCGCCCGGACAGATGGACCGTCATTACGCAACGGCAACCCCCTTGGTGTATCTCGAAAAAAGCTGGAAGGTGTCGCTCGAACGGTGGAAGAGGCTTCGGCGCGAATTCACGAAGGCCCGGGCGGCGTGGCCGCGCATGGCGTTTTTGGGTTTCAAGAATGTCCCGCCGGGAGATTTATTCGAGGGTTCAAAAATTCTTAGCTGTGACGGAAAGCTCGTCGAAGCCGCGGCGGGACTTTTTGAGTCGATGCGCGGGCTCGACGCAGGCGAATTCGAGCTGATCGTGGCCGAATGTATCTGTGACGGCGGGCTGGGGCTCGCGATGGACGACCGGCTCCGGCGAGCCGCGTCGGCACGCGACCTGGATACGGTCCTCAAAAAATATTTGACCAAACGCCGCCGTCAGCTAAAATAAGCATCATCATGAGCCACGAAGTCTCACAACCCACAGTCAAAGAAACCCGGATTGATTTACCGCTTGTTTCACGTGGCAAGGTACGGGATATTTATGCGGTGGGGGAAGACCGGCTCCTCATCGTCACCACGGACCGCTTGAGCGCGTTTGATGTCGTTCTGCCCAATCCGATTCCCGACAAGGGGAGAGTTCTCAATCAGATTTCTCTTTATTGGTTCAAGCAGTTCGAATCCATCGTTCCGAATCATCTGATCACCGACGATGTGGACAGGATGAATCTCCCCGGCTCTGTGCTCCAAAAGCACGCGGCCGGGCTGCGCGGCCGCTCGGGGCTGGCCCACAAGGCCAAGCCGCTTCCGGTGGAGTGTGTGGTCCGCGGATACCTTGCGGGTTCGGGCTGGAAGGATTATCTGAAGACCGGCGCGGTGTGCGGCCACAAGCTTCCCGAGGGCCTCAAACAGTGCGACCGGCTGCCGGAGCCGCTGTTTACGCCATCCACAAAGGCGACGGTGGGGCATGACGAAAATATTTCTGTCGCGGAGGCCGAAAAACTCACGGGTGGCGACGTCGCGCGGCAGGCGGAAAGCCTGTCCAAGCGGCTTTATCTCGAAGGCGCGCGCATCGCCGAGACACGCGGCATCATGATCGCGGATACCAAGTTCGAGTTCGGGCTTTTGGACGGCAAGCTCATTCTGATTGATGAGGTCC
>JADGBA010000161.1:0-2233 GCA_015231685.1 Candidatus Omnitrophota bacterium
CTGATTGAAGGGCTTCCATCTTGGCTCTCAAACCGCCCCCGGCGGATTCCGTCGAGAACGTCGGGGCCTTCGGCCTGGAAGTCGTGGACTGCATCAGCGGATTATCAATCAGCTTGCTTCGCTTCGAAGCCGCGGATTTAGCGGGCTTTTTTTGACCGCTTCTTGGACTTGTGGGCATTCATAACCTCCTTGGCTAAACTTGCGTACGCGAGCGCGCCTTTGGACTTTTTGTCGTACTTCCATACGGGCAGATGCGCGTTGTGGGCCTCTTCCAGTTTGATGTTTTCTGAGACGATGGTCTTGAACACCTTCTTCCCGAAGTAGCTTCGGATCGCGTTCTTCGCTTCGTTGGTGACCGAGCGTTCCAAAAAACGCGTGATCACCACACCCAGAAGTTCGAGGTCGGATTCGAGCCCGGTGCGGACGTTGGTCACGACTTCTTCGAGAAGTTTGATTCCTTTGAGGGAGAAAAATTCGGGACAGATGGGCACCAGCAGTTCGTCCGCCGCGGTCAATGCGTTCACCGTCAAAAGCCCCAAAGACGGCGGAGCGTCGATGATGACGAAATCGTATTTGAGTTTGCGCGTGTAGTGGAACAGGATCTTCTCGCGGCCGATCTGCTCCGAAATTCTCAGCGGCGCGCCCGAAAGCCCGATATCCGACGGCACCACGTCAATACCGAAGGGTTCGGAATGCTGAATCACTTCGTTAATGCTGATGCGGTCCACGATCACGTTGTAGATGGTGTATTCGAAGTTGGAATAGCCGAAGATGGCGGAGGTGGCGGAATTCTGCGGGTCCATATCCAGAAGAAGGACCTTGTTGCCCAACCGCGCAAGTTCCGCCGCCAAATTCACGGATGTCGTCGTTTTGGCGACTCCGCCCTTCTGGTTGGCAACAACAATAATTCTTCTCATCAAAGATCCTTTGCTATTTTCCGGCGGCGAGCCGGTTGATTTTGCGAACCGCGGCACCGAGCCCAAAAAACATCGTGTCCACGGGTCCGGATGTGCGGGTCCGGGACGTAACGATCTTTTTGGCCGCCGGCGCAGGCTTGGGAGCCGAACCGACAGAAGCGATCTTCGCCTTCTTCAGCCGTTCCGCATCGGTCTTACCCGTCACGAGGACACTAACGTCCGCTTTGGGTTTATGAACGGCGGTTTTGGCCGTACGCTTCCTGATTTTTTTGGTTTTGGATGACTTGGCTGCCAAGGCCCACCCCCGATACTGATGTTGGTCGCGAAAACGCCTTAGGCGCTCGCGTATCCCTCGCGAAACGATCCCTTGGCGCTGTCGATGATGTCCGTCACGCCCTTGCCCGCCTTGGCCAGCGCCTTCTTGGCGTTCTTGATGGCTTCGGGGTTTCTCTTCTCGACCACCTTGTAGCCGACCACGCCCGCAAGCACCACACCGACGGCGATCAGAATCCCTTTGTCAATTCCCATAACCTATCTCCTTCTCCTTGTGTTTACGCTGTTTGTGACTTGAATCCAAAAGTAGCCTGATTGTCGCGCCACCAGAATTTCCACATTTCCACCGCCTCGTTCCGCGCCTTCTCGGTGGCGGTGGGTTTGAATCCAAAATCCTCTCCCGTTATCTTCTTCAGGGCTTCCGACGCGCTCTTCTGAATCTCGCGGCTGGGGTCCTGGAGTGCCGTGACGAGTGCGGAGACCGCCTGACGGGTCTTCAGGGCCGCGGCGATTCCGATGGCCGTGCGGCGCACGTGATTGTCCACGTCGTGAAGAAGCGCCAGCGCCGCCGAAGCGGCGCGTGTCCCGTAAGTCCAGAATAACAGATTCAGGGCCTGTCGGCGCACCTCGGGTTCCGAATCTTTCAGGGCCTTCTCAAGAATACCAAAGCTCTCTTCATCCTTGAATTTGGAAATCGCCCGTATCGCAGCCAGCCGCAGGGACGCGTCATGACTCTTCAGATAATCCGCAAAGAGCTGGCATTCCATGTCGCCCCTTTCATCAAGCGACGAAAGGGCGTTGAGAACCTCCATCTGACGGATCGGATCATGGGCCTTGGCCTTCAAAAGCCGGCGCAGCACTCCCACCGCCGCGGCACGAGAAAGCTTTTCGATCTGGTCGAGCGCGCGGGCACGTACCTTGGGGACACTCGACTCAAAATCTTTGAGATAAATATCCGCCTGAACCTGCTCAAGCTTGGACTCGAAACGCACACCGCCGGTCTCCACCGTTTGGGGCTTCACCTCCACGATACGCACCGGCGC
>JADGBA010000161.1:2294-2823 GCA_015231685.1 Candidatus Omnitrophota bacterium
TTGGTTTCGACTTTATGTTCCACCACGACCGGCTGAATCATCACAGGTGCCGGCATAGGTTCGGGTTTGCGCTCAACCTTCGGGGCCGATCGCTCCGGCTCATGTGAGAGGCGGGGTTTTTCCTGGACTCGCGTGGTGACCTGCGCGGAGGCCATGTCCCACGACTCATCAGGCTTCATGAACGGCACAAAAAAGTAGAATCCGTCCGTCACGGAACGCGCGAGCGTTCCGCAGAGGCGCATAAAACTGCAAAGCGCCTTAACCGGGCACGGTTTTGTCTCTTCGACCATGGACACTCCCATATCTATTTTAGCGTATAGTATACTAGTTAAAATTAATAAGTCAAGTTAACTTTTGAAAAGAAAACTGAACTATTATCTGCCTTGCCCGAGGAGCCTTTACCGCTTCTCATGCTCATAATCGATGAGCTCAATGACCCGCTTCACTTCGGTCCGGGAATCGATCTTCTTCCTTAACTCATCGTCATCACGCAACTTGCGATAAAACATCTCTCCTGCCGTCTTAAATC
>JADGBA010000162.1 GCA_015231685.1 Candidatus Omnitrophota bacterium
CTGGAGGCGGGCGGCTGAAGCGACGCTGGCGGTTTACAATGAACTGGTTTAGAGGCGCTCAATGAAAATCGCTTACCATCACGACTGGCTCAACGGCATGCGGGGCGGAGAAAAGTGCCTCGAAGCGGCGATCGAGGAATTCGGTCCCGGTCCGGTTCACACTCTTTTTTGTGAGCCGGGGCGGGTTTCCCCGGCTATCGCGGCCTGCCCGATTCAAACGTCGTGGCTTCAGCGCGTGCCCGGGATCAACCGGGTTTACCAGTGGCTTTTGCCTCTATTCCCTCTGGCGGCGGGGACGATTCCTCCGGCGGAGGCGGATCTTATCGTTTCAATGAATCATTGTGTCGCCAAGTCCTTTCCCAAAAAATCTTCATCAACCCCGCATTTGTGTTATTGCTTCACTCCCATGCGGTACGCGTGGCTTTTTTTTGAGGAATATTTTGGGCGCCGTCCGGCGTGGATGCGGTTATTGATCCGATGGGTGTTGAAGGGCCTTCGATGGTGGGACCGGAGGACGAATCGCGGCGTCGACCGTTTTGTGGCGATATCGGAGCATGTGCGCGCCCGGATTGAGCGGTTTTATCAACGGGACGCGGGAGTCGTTTATCCTCCTGTGGACACCCTTTTTTTTACGCCGGACGATCAGGCTGATCGGCAGGAATATCTTCTGGTGGTTTCCGCGTTGGTGCCGTACAAACGGGTGGATCTCGCGGTGTCGGCCGCAAAGCGGCTGGGAATGTCCCTTAAGGTCATTGGTGACGGGCCGGAACTCAGCCGCCTCAAGACGCTGGCCGGTCCCGAAGCCCGGTTCCTGGGCTGGGTGAGTTCGGAGGCGATACGCGATCACTATCGGAGCGCGCGCGCGCTGATTTTTCCGGGGGAGGAGGATTTTGGGATCGTGCCGGTGGAGGCCCAGGCCTGCGGTCTTCCCGTGATCGCGTTGGGGCGCGGCGGGGCGCTGGAAACGATCCAAAGCGGCGTGACCGGTGTGTTTTTTGAGGAGCCCACGGTTGAATCTCTTATGAAGGCGCTGGCGCGTTTTGGCGGGATTCGGTGGGACGAATCCGCGATTCGCGCGAACGCCGAACGCTTCGGGTTGGAGCGCTTCAAGAGGGAGCTGGCTGAGGAGGCGCGGCGGCTCTATGAAGCCGCGGGAGCCGTCTCATGAAAGCCCGATACCGTAAGACCTATTACGCGGTCAGTCTGCTGATCAGCGATATTTTTATGGCGATGGCGGCCTTGAGGTCGGCGTTCTGGCTTCTGTTTGAAAGCGGGTTGCTGCGCATCTCCCACGGCCGTCCGGATTACGCGATGTACGCCCAGGCCTTCGGGCTGGTGATAGTGCTCCTGGTGGCCAGCCACCGGGCTTACGGGTTGTACGTTGAAGAACGGATTTCTTATCTTTCTGAGGAGGCGCGGCTCCTGTTCAAGGCGGGCACCGTGACGTTCGCGCTTCTTTTGGCCATCTCGTTTTTTTATCGCGGGTTTTCTTTTTCGCGCAGTTATCTGCCGGTGGCTTGGGCGATGACGCTGTTGTTTGTCTTCACCGCCAGGATTCTTTTGGGGTATCTGTACATGGTGTACCGGCGCAGACACGTGAAGTTCAAGGAGATTTTGGTGATCGGCGCCAACCATGAATGTGTGCGTTTTGCGATGGACCAGAAGCGCAAGCCCCGCCGGTGCTCAAAGGTCGTCGGGATTCTGGATGACCGTTACATGGGGCCGGTCGCCTACAAAGGGATCCCGGTTCTCGGAAGGGTCGGGGACCTCGACGGGATTCTGAGCTCGCATCAGAATATCAATGAGGTGGTGGTGACCGACGGAAATCTGCCGCATGAGACGATCATCCGGCTCATGATGATCTCGGACAAGCACCTTGCGAGTTTTCGGTGGGCATCGGACGTTTTTGGGATGCTTGCCGCGCGCGTCAACATGGAAACCGAAGCGGGCATGACCCTTTTGAGCCTCAAGGAATCCCCGCTTCTGGAGTGGGAAAACCGGATTTTGAAGCGTTTTTTTGACGCCCTCCTTTCGGCGTCGGGACTGCTGGTTCTTTCTCCTGTTTTGCTGGCGCTCGCGGCCGCGGTCAAACTCACATCCCGGGGAACCTGTTTTTATCGGCAGGAGCGGGTGGGTGAGGACGGAAAGCGGTTTAAAATCGTCAAATTCCGCACCATGCGCCGCGATGCCGAAGCCGATTCAGGCCCCGTTTGGGCGCGCAAGGATGATGACCGGCGCACCCTGATCGGAAAATTGTTGAGAAGGACGAATCTCGACGAGCTCCCTCAGCTCTGGAACGTCCTTAAGGGGGACATGAGTCTCGTTGGACCGCGGCCGGAGCGACCGCACTTTGTCGGACGTTTCAAGGAGGGGATTCCGCGCTACATGGCGCGCCACAAGATCAAGTCCGGCATCACCGGGTGGGCGCAGGTCAACGGCTTGAGGGGTGACACCTCCATCGAGGAGCGCACCAAGTATGACCTCTACTACATCGAGAACTGGTCGGTGTTCCTCGACATCAAGATTCTTCTCAAAACGCTTCTCGCTTTCAAGAATGCGTATTAACGTCATCCCGCCGCCAACTTCCGGCGGTACACTCGCTCCGCCTGCACGAGCGCGGCGAAAAGCGTTTCGCCAAATGGCGGAGGGATTTGCCAAATGGCGCGAAGATAGCCCGGTTAGTCGGCGCGCCATTTGGCCAAAGCCGCCTTGCCATTTGGCTCTCCGCTTTTGTCCGCGCTCGCGCAAAGGCGGCTTGAGTGTACCGCCGAAAGTTGGCGGCGTGCACCGGGATAACGCCTCATTTCAATCCAGCTGCGC
>JADGBA010000163.1:0-481 GCA_015231685.1 Candidatus Omnitrophota bacterium
TCCGGTTCGCCGACGCCTCCTGGCGTGGTAGAATAGACCCAAAATGTTTACCCAATCGATTCCCCGGAAAAGTCTGCACCCCCTCATTGCGCTGGTTGTTTTTGGTGTTCTAAGCGTATCCCAGACCGCGTTTGCCGAAGTGGTGATCAAAGTCATGGCGGTCAATCCCTCAAAGGAACGCAAGCAGGAAATTCCCATCCGGGCTTATCTGCCCAAAGAGATCAAGCCCGAACACGTGATCAACCGGGAGGAATTCTCTATTGATTACGACACCGAAAGGTCGCTTTATTTGGCTGTGAAGGATGTCATGCTTGATCCCCTCCAGTCGTACACCCTGGTGATCCGCCTCGAAGACATCTGGTGTATTCCCACGGAGAAGATCACGGAGCTGACCGAACGCGCAGATAAGGCCATGCAAGCTCTCCGGGGGAGCGCCCTGGAAGATGTCGCTACTATGCTTTATCAGAACGTCGGGCAGGGA
>JADGBA010000163.1:491-2814 GCA_015231685.1 Candidatus Omnitrophota bacterium
CGACCCGGGGTTATCTCCCGAGGAACGTATCGCGCAGTACCGCGTGAATCTGCAGACAATGACCGAAATCGATTCCAACGTCCAGTCCCTGGAGGATTTTGCGGGTCAGATCAACCGGTTTTCTATGGATTTTCTGCACCGTGTTCAGGACAAAAACAACCCTATGAAGTCAGTGGCCTTCACCTGGGGGCTGATGCTGGCCATTATCGGGTTCCTGGCAGCCTTGTCCGCGGCGGCCTTTGTGGTGTGGCGAAAGCAGTTGAAGGCGTTTACGGACACCAAAGAAATCAATATGACTCCGCCGGAGCGGCGGGTCGAAGTGCAGCAGCAGCTTCTTCAGTCGGCCACCACCGACCGGTTAACCGGACTCTACAATCAGGCACACTTCAAAATGCTTCTCAAGTCCGAGATGAAAAGCGCTTCGCTCATGGTCCCGGTCCGCAATCTGGCAGTCATCATGATGGACATCGATTTTTTTAAAAGGATCAACGACACCTTTGGTCACGCCGACGGCGACCGGGTTTTGAAGACCCTGGCGGCAATCCTCAAATCCCACATCCGCCGGGCGGACATTGCCTGCCGTTACGGTGGTGAGGAATTCATTCTGATGCTTCCCGGCGCTTCGGCCGATCGCGGTTATGACATCGCCGAGAGGATCCGGAAGGCCATCGAGGGCCGGGAGTTTTTGCTCGGAGAAAACGAGACGCCGCATCAGGTCACGGCGAGTTTTGGAACGACGATTTTTGACGGAAAAGAAACCCCCGACGAGCTGGTCCGCCGGGTGGATAAGGCGCTTTATGAAGCGAAGAATTCGGGCCGCAACACGGTCAAACGCACCTAACGCCTGACGATTTTAAGCAGACCCGCCGCCAGAAGGACCAGCGCTTCCGCACCGGCATAAAGACCCACCCACTCAAGCCCTCCCGCCACCGACCCGTAAGAGTGCAGGCCTTGGCCGATAAGGAAGTTCACTCCGTACCAGGTCATGACCACCAGGAGGAATCCCGCGATGGATCCCACCGCCAGCCCGAAGGAGCGGATCCGGCGGAAGAGACTCATGTGAACCAGGGTGAGGTATCCCACGAACGTGATGAGAGACCAGGTTTCTTTGGGATCCCATCCCCAAAAGCGGCCCCATGACGCGTTGGCCCAGATGCCGCCGGTGACGATGCCGGCGCCGAGCAGAATGATGCCGAGTTCCAAAACCTTCAAGATCAGCTCTCCCGAGGATTCGACGACGGCGTCGGGGCGCTTGAGGAATTCGAGGATGAGATGCCGGTGCGCCAGACCCGCCGCGAGAACAAAAGCGCCGTAACTGGCGGTTACAGTGAGCACATGCAGGGCCAGCCAGGTATTGCTTTTGAGAACCGGCGCCAGAACGTCGAGCGAATCCGAGATGGGCAGAAGATTGGCGTACACCATCACGCCGCAGGTCAGAGCGGACGCGAGGGTCAGAATCATGGGGCTCCGGCGAATCACGGCAAAGATCAGCCCGAACACCATGGCCGCCCAGGCGGCAAAAATAATGGATTCATACATATTGGAGACGGGGGGGCGGCCGAGGATCCAGCCGCGAAGCACCAGCCCCGTGGTGTGGAGAAGAAGGCCCCATATAAGGATCATGAGACCCAGTCGAAACACCAGCCGGCGTCTGCCGAAGAGGAGCGCAAGCACGCACCAGATCAGATAGGCCGCGAACGCCTGAAGAAAGGGCTTGAGCTCATAGTAGGTGACTTCCGCTGAGAGACGGGCGGGACTCACATCCGGAGTCCAGGCCAGAATGCTCTGAGTCCAAAGCGCGGCTCCTTTTCGGAAGGCGCCCAGGTCCCCCGAGTGGTACTTATTCAGAAGCGCCTCAAAAACCTCAAAACGCCGGTTTTCGGTTTCTGCGAGCGTGTTCCAGGCCTGGCCCTGAGACGGCGGAAAGACTGCGATTCCGGCGCCCGTATAAATTCCGCTGACCGTGTTCATACGCGCGTAGAGAAGGCGGGCGGGGCTCAGAAGGGGGCGATCGGGATGATTCGGCGGCAGCGCATTCGGATCCAGAAGCGCGATATTTTCGATATTCTCAAAAGCCCCCAGAAGAGTCTGGTAAGAAAAATACCGGGCGTCCGGCGGAAGTCCGAGACGGGTTTTGAGGTCCTTGGAATCCAGGCGAATCCACTCCCGGTCGAGAGTCTGAGAACGGTTCGAGAGAAGATCCAGCATGACCCGGTAGGCATCCACGCCTTGCCACCGGCCTTTGCCGGTGATGAGCCGCAGGGTTTTTACGGAAAAGTTTTCAAACGAAGAGACGCGTCCGTCAAACTGGACGGGAATCATC
>JADGBA010000022.1:0-3949 GCA_015231685.1 Candidatus Omnitrophota bacterium
CATGAACCACTTTCCCGTGAAGCCCGCCAGGGGCGGGATGCCCGCCAGTGAAAGAAGTCCGAGGAGAAGCACCACCGCCAAGAGGGGCGAGCGGTCGAAGAGCCCGTCGAAGTCAGAAAGCTGCGGCCGGTCCGTTCCGGCCTGCCGGGCCACCGCGGTCAGAACCAGAAAGACTCCCAGGTTCATGACGGCGTAGACGGCGGCGTAGAAAAAGACCGCGGTGTATCCTTCGGCGGAGCCCGACGTGAAGGCCACGAGCAGATATCCGGCCTGAGCGATACTCGAATACGCCAGAAGTCGCTTGGCGTCTTTTTGGATGAGCGCCGCGGTGTTTCCGATGATCATGGAAAGGACCGCGAGCCACACAAAAAGCGTTACCAGCGGACCGGAAACTCCCAGCGCCGGAAGGATCCTTAGAAGCACCGCGGCCGCCGCTGCTTTGGAGGCGGTGGCAATCACCGTTGTGACGGTGGTGGGAGCCGCTTCATACACATCCGGTACCCAGAAATGAAACGGAAACGCCGACAGTTTGAACAGCACCCCGGAGAGGAACATAAAAACCGCCAGGAAGAAAAGCGGTCCGGCCGCGGCGTGCATCCGGGCGAAGACCGTTGTACCGGAGAGGCCCAGAAGCAGGCTCATTCCATAGAGAAGCACGGCGCTTTGGACAGCGCCGGAGAGGATATATTTGAGGGAGGCCTCCGCCGCCAGGCGCCTGCGGAAGATCGGCACCGCCACATACAGCGAGTAGGACGAGAGCTCCAGCCCGACATAGAAAACGAGCAACTCCACCGCACTGGTCAGGATCATCATGCCCAGCGTGGCCGTGGCCAAAAAGACGAAGAGTTCCGGTCGGCGTTCCTCGTCCGCGGGCAGATCGCGCGAAAAGGCCGCGGACAAAAAGAGAATGAGCGACAACAGGCCCTTGAAGAATTGAGATAACGCATCGATTTGGTAGGTTTCCCCAAAAAGAACGGCTGAGGCACCCGCGCTCGAGAAACCGAGGACGGCCGCCAGAAGCGAGACGGACAGAACCCACGGCATAAGCGCCTTGTCTCGCAGCCCTTTCGGAGCTACCGTGATCGCGAGAAGACCGGCGGCGAGAATGCTGATCGCGGCTTCGGGTCCGAGGAGATAAAGAAGTGTCGGTTTCAGCATCGGTTCCTCACGATCCCAGGACGGGCAGGACGCCGGCCGCCAAAAGCCGTGTCGAGGCGCCGATCCAGTTAAAGAAGATCCCCGGAAACAGCCCGAAGAAAAGAAGCGTACACACGAGCACCGCCCTGGGGAAGAGCTGCCATGCTCCCACATCGGTAAGATGGTCGTGGCGTGGGTTGGCGGGCCCGTAAAAGGTCTTTTGCATGGCCGCGAGAATGTAATATGCCGTGATGAGAAGTCCCAGAATGGAGGCAATGCCGATCGCGGGATAGGCGCTCACCGCACCGATGGTGACCCACACCTCCGCGATGAACCCGGAGAAGCCGGGCAGTCCCAGTCCGACCAGGCCCGCCGTGATGAAGAGGGCGCTGATGACGGGAGCGCGGCGCGAAAGTCCGCCGAGCTCGTCCATTTGCCGTGTGTGGCAGTTGTCGTACACGTAGCCGACGCAGGCGAAGAAGAGCGCCGTCATGATGCCGTGCGAGAACATCTGGAAGATGGCGCCGTTGATGCCGGCTTCGTTCAGACACGAGATTCCCAGAAGCACGATGCCCATGTGCGAGACGCTCGAGAAGCCGATCATGAATTTGAGGTCCTTCTGCTGGGTGGCAACCATGGCCCCGTACAGGATGTTGCACAGCGCGAGACTCGCGGTGATGAGTGCCCAATCCCGCGCCCCCTGCGGGCAGAGGAACACTGCCACGCGAAGAATTCCGAAGGCGCCGAGTTTCATGAGGACTCCGGCGTGAAGCATGCTGGCCGCGGTGGGGGCGGCGACATGGCCTTCCGGCGACCACACATGGAACGGAAAACAACCTGCGAGCACCCCGAATCCGAAGAAAAACATCGGATAGAGAAGGCGCTGGACCGAAGGATCGATCACAAGGCGGCTTTGCAGGGCCAAAAGGTCGAAGGTCCCGCCATGAGGCATAGCGTAGAGCGCCAGAAATCCCGCGAAGATGAGCGTGGAACCCAGAAGAAGGTACAGCGTGAGCTTCATCGAAGCGTGTTCCTTGCGGGTTGAGCCCCACAGGAGAATGAGGAGATACATCGGAAGCACCGCGAGCTCATAAAAAAGAAAGAAGAAGAAGAGATTCGTGCTGAGGAAGACCCCGTAGACGCCGGTCACGAGGCACAAAAGATTCGCGTAGAAGGCTTTGGGCCGCACTTCAATGGTCCAGGAGGTGATGACGCCGCAAAAGATGACAATCGAGGTGAGAAGCACCATGGTGATGGAGAGGCCGTCCACTCCGAGGGCGTAGTCAATGCCCATTGCGGGAAGCCAGGGAATGCGCTCCGTGAACTGCATGGCGCCCGAACGGACATCAAAGCGCATGAGCAAAAACAGCGTCTGCGCCAGAAGCAGCGACGCGGTGATGAGCGAAGCGCGGCGGATGAGATCCTTGCGCTCGCCGGGTATGGAGAGCACCGCGAGAAGCCCCGCAACGGGCGTCAGGAGAATGCTTGAAAGGATCGGAAAGGGCATCTTAAAATCCTCTCCCGAAAAACAACCATCCGGCCAGACCTGCGGAAGCCGCGAAGGCGATCCAGAGGTAGCGTTGTATGAAACCGCTCTGCATCCGCGAGAACCAGCGTCCGAGGGTCCGTGTGGCGCAGGACGTCTGGTCAACCATGAGGCGGTTGGGGATGAGCGTGTCGAATGTTTTTAAGGCGGCCGCAATGCCGAGGACAACGGTTTTGACCCCAAAGTCGTACGCGTCATCCATAAAGAACTTGCGCTCAAGCACCCGTACACCCGCGGATCGAGGCGCCGAAGGATCCGGGGTGCGTGCGGGGTCGCGATAACGCCAAAACGCCGCGATGGCGCCGAGAGCGATGACGTTCAGCGTGACGATCAGAAGCGGGGGTGAGGCGGCGGCCGCGTGAACGTGCGGATCAAAGAATTTAAGGAGCGCGTCATCCATCGCGGGACTTCCGCCGAAGCCCGCAAGGACCGAGAGACCCGCGAGCAGGACAAGAGGCAGCTTTTCGCAAAGCCCCAAACTGACGGGCTGGTGATGAGCCGTGTATTCCGGACGGTCTTTGATGGCGGACCGGGTCAGAATAAAAAACAGCCGGAAAGAATAATAGGCGGTCATGAAGGTGATGGCGTAACCGGCGATGCCGTAGAGGATGCTTTGATGAAGCACCTGATGGAGGATCGCGTCTTTGGAGAAAAATCCCGAAAAGGGCGGGATGCCGCAGAGGGACAGAAGGCCGATCGCCAGACACCAGAGGACCACGCGCTCCTTGCGGGCGCCGGCGCGCGCCATCACATAGAGATCGTTGGTGCCGAAGTGATGGATGAGCGCTCCCGCGCACAGGAAAAGCATGGATTTGAAAAAGGCGTGGGTCACAAGATGAAAGAGAGCGAAGACCGCGCTTCCGGCTCCGACGGCCATCACCATCATTCCGAGTTGACTCACCGTCGAATACGCGAGAACGCGCTTGATGTCCCTCTGAACCATCGCCATAGCTGCGGCCATGAGGGAAGTGAGGGTTCCGATGAAGAGGATCACGGCCAGGACCGTGGCTGAGAGCGCAAAGACCTCGAAGAGGCGTGCGAGCAGAAAAACGCCCGCGGCCACCATCGTCGCGGAATGGATGAGCGCGGAGACCGGTGTGGGGCCCTCCATGGCGTCCGGCAGCCAGACGTGAAACGGAAACTGCGCCGATTTACCCATGACGCCCATGAACAAAAGAAGTCCGATGAGGGTCGCCGCCTCAGGAGACATCGCGCGGCCGAATGCCGGAGAAACGAGGTCGGTGATTCTCAGGGACCCGAAGCTCA
>JADGBA010000022.1:4053-14515 GCA_015231685.1 Candidatus Omnitrophota bacterium
GATAGGAGGCGAGGCCCACAAGCTCCCAGAACATGAAAAGCTGAAGAAGATTGGAGGAAATCACGAGCCCCGTCATCGAAAAGGTGAAGAGGCTCAGGAACGCGAAGTACCTTCGCCGGTCATGCTCCTCGGCCATATAGAACGCCGAGAACGTTTGCACCAGAAACCCGATCACAGTAACGAGGGTGAGCATGGTGAGGTTTTTGGGATCCATAAGAAAACCGACCCAGATATCCTGAAGGGGCGCGGGGGGAAGCCCGAAGAAGCGCTCCACGGGCAGGGATGCTGCCCGGATCCACGGTATCTCGAAGATGAGGGTGTCGGCGGGTGTGATTCGGCCCGCATAAAGAAAGATCATGACGCCGTTGGCGCACATCGCGAGGAAGGAGAAACCTCCGGCGACCAGCGGGGCGAAGCTCCGGGGGATACCGCGTGCGAAGATCAGCACCGCGAATGAAGCCAGCGGACACAGGAGAGCGATCCAAAGAAGTGCCGCCATCAGCCTTTAAGCTCCCGCGCGTCGTCAATGAGGACGGAGCGTGTTTTTCTGAAGAATAGAATCACGACGCTCAGAGCGACGCAGATTTCCCCGGCGGCAGTCGCGATCACGAACATGGCGATGATCTGGCTCCGCGCGGCATCCGCCTGGGTGAAGTGTCCAAAAGCGACAAAATTGAGATTCGCGGCATTCAGGATAAGCTCCAGAGAAATCAGCACCGCGATGATGTTCTTGCGGCTCAAGACGCCGAAGATCCCCGCGCCGAACAGAAAGGCCGAGAGAAGAAGATAGGCGGGTAGCGACTGGCTCATGATTCGTTCCTCTCTCCGGAGGCCAGGAGCGCTCCGAGGATGGTTACAAGAAGAATGAGCGAGACAATCTCGAAGGGCAGGGCGGCCCACCCCAAAAGATGTGTCCCGAGTTCCTGGACAGAAACCTCGGGCGACGCCTGACGGCTCCACGGGGTATTGAGAACCGAGGCGCCGACGAGAAATACCCAGGCGCCGGCCGCGATCAGAGAAGCAAGTGTTTTTCGTGTGCCGGAACGAAGTGCGGTCTGCGCCGGGTCCGTGAGCATAATCGCAAACACGATCACGATAGCGATTGCGCCGATATACACAATGAGCTGAATTACCGCCAGATATTCCGCCCCCAAAAAAACATAAAGACCCGCGATGCCGAAGAGCGTCACCGCGAGGGCGATGGCGTTATGGAGCACGCGGTTCAGGCTTACCGTGAGAACCGCTCCTGCCACGGTGAGGGCCGCGAAATAAAGAAAAACCGTTTCCCGGACGATATGGGGGATCATGACCCGGCCTCCGATGCGGGGCGGCCGGCTTGGCGTTCGGTTTTGCGTTGGGCGGCGGTGCGGATGGGGCCGGTGACGTCGATGCCTTTTTTTCTGAAAGGCTCCAAAAAGTCATGAAAGAGCTCCGCTCGGTCGACGGCGACTTCATCGTAAGCGGAGGCATCGTGCTTCAGAGCATCGGTGGGGCAAACCTCGACGCAGGACCCGCAGAGTGAGCAGAGAGAAGTTTGATGCCGGTAGACGGTGAGAATCCGTTTGCCTTCGGCGTTTTTCTCTACCGATACATCGATGCAGCGTGACGGACAGGCTTTGACGCAGGCCATGCAGGCCACGCATTTGTGGGTTCCGTCGACCTCATCCGCTTTGAAGACGATGGGCCCTTTGAAACATTCGGGTACGATTTCTTCTTTGGGATACAGAAAGGTTACGGGTTTTTTGAACGCATAACGGAACGTGACGCCCAGGCCTTCGAGAAGGCTCGTTAATCCATTGAGGATTTCCATAAAATAGCGCTTCATGGCTGCAAGAAGAGTGTCGCTCCCAGAGCGGTGACGAGCAGGTTGAGGAGGGCCAGGGGAATGAGAACTTTCCAACTGAAGAGGATCAGTTGATCACTCCGAAGCCGCGGAAAGGTCCAGCGTACCCACATGACCACAAGAACGACGGAGTAGGTCTTGATCAAAAACCACGCCGGCCCGGGGAGAAGGGGCCCTTGCCACCCTCCGAGAAAAAGGGTCGAGGCCAGAGCCGAACCCAGGAACACGTGTGTGTATTCGGCCAGAAAAAAAAGCGCAAAGCGCATCCCCGAATACTCGGTGAGGTAGCCGGCCACCAGCTCCGATTCGGCCTCGGGGAGGTCAAAAGGCGCGCGGTTGGTCTCGCCGAGCATAGCACAGAAGAAGATTCCGAAGGCCAGGGGCTGGACAAGGACGAACCAGATCCGGCTTTGGGCTGAAACAATCTCGGTCATACGAAGGCTTCCGGTCAGAAGCACGACGCCCATCACGGACAAAAGGAGGGGGATCTCGTACGCGATGTTCTGCGCCACCGAGCGGATGCCGCCCAAGGCCGAGTATTTGTTGTGTGAGGACCAGCCGCCGAGAAAGAGGCTGAAAAAACTGACACTCGACATCGCGAATATCAGAAGAAAACCGATGTTGAGATCCCGTATGATAAGGTTTTTGCCCGCGGGGATCACGATGAAGGAGACGATAATCGGAGCGAAGACGAGCAGGGGCGCCAGAAGATACAGAAAGGTTTTGCCGTGGCGCGGAAGAACCAGCTCCTTGGTGAAGAGTTTGACCGAATCCAAGACTGTCTGAAAAATTCCTTCCGGCCCCGCGATGATGGGCCCCCGCCTCCTCTGGATGCGGGCGGAGACTTTGCGCTCAAGCCATACCAGAAAGAGTGCGTTCGCTGACACAAAGCCCGTGGCGAAGCACCCCCAGAATCCGGCCTTCAGAGCTTCGGACACCCAGGGAGTCTTCAAAAACACCGGTATCATCAGCGGTCGATCTCCGAAACGATCGCATCAAAGCTCCCAAAAATCGAGATGAGATCCGCGATGAAGCATTCGCGGCCGAGTTCCGAGAAGGCGCTGATATTCGAGAATGACGGCGTACGAAGCTTGAGGCGGTAGGGTGTCGGAGAGCCATCGGAGGCCAGGTAGATCCCGAAAGACCCCCGGGCCGATTCGGTGCTGAAGTAATATTCTCCGCGGGGGACCGTTTTGGGGACCTTGGGGAGCAGGATCTCGCCGGGCGGAAGATTGCGGTATATCTGTTCGACGATCCTCAGGCTTTGAGCCATCTCATCCATACGCACGAGATAACGGGCATAGGAGTCACCTTCGCTTCGTACGGGTATTTCAAAATCGAGCCGTGGATAAATCGAATACGGAGTCACGCGCCGGTCATCACGACACACGCCCGAGGCGCGAAGCGAAGGGCCGGTAACGCCGTAGGCGAGGGCGGTCTCTTTTGAAAGCACCCCGATTCCCTGTGTGCGTTTGCGGAAGATGATGTTTTTGCCGATCAGAGTCCGGTAATCCTTCAGCTTTTGACGGAAGGCGGGAATAAAATCGGAGATCATGTTTTGAATACGTTTTTCGGGGATGTCGTGCGCGACACCTCCGAAGCGAAAGAAATTGTAGGTCAGGCGTTCCCCGGTGCAGAGTTCGGTGATGTCGAGGATTTTTTCACGGTCGTCGAAACAGTAGAAGTAGGGTGTGAAGGCGCCGAGGTCCAGAAGAAAGGTGGCCAGCCAAAGAAGGTGGCTTGCGATCCGGTTCAGTTCTGTGAGAAGGACGCGGATCGTTTGAGCGCGCGCGGGCGCCTCGATGCCCATGGCCCTTTCGATGAGTTCGGCGTAGGTGAAGTTGTAAGCCATGGCCCCCACGTAGTCAAGCCGTCCCAAATTGGGCCAGAATGCGCGATAGTCCTGGATTTCGGCCATTTTTTCATGATTGCGGTGGCCGTAACCGATCGTGCATTCGGTGCTGAGAACGCGTTCCCCGGTAATGCGAGCGATGATACGCATGACCCCGTGGGTGGCCGGATGCTGCGGACCCAGATTAAGTTCGTAACTGTCCGCATCGTTTTTCGGGGTGCGGGGGTTCAAGAGATCAAAGGCCGCACGGTCCTCATGGATCGCGCTCAAGACTTCCTCCGCGTCCGCACCAACCGCGGAGCCCTTGAAGCTCTTCAAAAGGGGGTGGATTCGGGGTGTTTCCGGAAGAATGAGACGCTTGAGGTTGGGATGCGGATCAAACCGGATTCCGAAAAAGTCATAAACTTCTCTTTCATACCACCTCGCCGCCGGAAAAATATCCCCGACCCCGGGGCCCGAAGCATCCGGTTTTGGCAGAACCACTTTTGTCAGAAATCTGGAGGCGGATTCGGTGCGGCTAAAGACGTAGACCAGTTCGAAGGCGTCAGAGAAGTCCAGTGCGGTCAGACATTCGAGAAAATAACCCTGATCCTTCAGACGCGCGCAAAGTTCGCGCAGCCCGTCGCGACGTGTGACAGCTTCGCAGGCGTAGCCGTGACGGGCGGCATCCTTGTCGGCGCGTAAGGTGTCAGGCGGCAGCGTTACGGAAAGCATCTCTTGAGATGGCGTCCTTGTACACAGGGTTTTGACGATTCGAAAAATCCTTGATTGCGGCCGGGGACATCCGCCCATCTGCTTTTCCCTGACGGATCAAATCCCGCAGCTTAAGAAGCCCCGCCAAGAGAGCTTCGGGACGCGGAGGGCAGCCCGGAATATAGACGTTGACCGGGATGATCTTGTCGATTCCTTCGAGAATCCCGTATTGGCCCGGAAATTTGAACGGCCCTCCGGCGATGGCGCACCCCCCGTACGCTACGACGTACTTGGGGGCGGCCATTTGATCGTAAAGCGTTTTGATGCAGGGGGCCATCTTTCGGGAGACCGTTCCGGCGACGATCATGAGGTCCGCTTGACGCGGGGAAGCCCGGAAAACCCCGTAGCCGTAACGCTCAATGTCGAACCGTGAGGCCCCCAGACCGATCATCTCGATGGCGCAGCAGGCCAGTCCGAAGGTCAGCGGCCATAGAGAGCTCGAGCGGCAGAAATCAACCGCCTCTTCGAGGCGGAAAAGCTCGAGCGGAAGAACCGGCGGCGATTGGGTACCAGGATCCGGGGGGCTTACTTCCATTCGAAGACTCCTTTTCTCCAGGAATAGGCGATAGCGAAACTGAGGATTCCCAGAAAAACGCTGACTTCAATAAAAGGCAGGGGACCCGCGATGGAGCGGTAAGCCACAAGCACAGGAAAAAGAAAAACCGACTCCACAGCAAACGCCAGAAACACGAGCGCCAGAAGGTAATAGTAGATGTCGAACCGAATCCACGCGCTCCCCACCGGCACCTCTCCGGATTCGTAAGGCTCCGACGCGCGGTCCCCCCGGCTTCGCGGACTGATAAAAAGCGGCGCGATGCCACAGAAGAGCACAAAAGCCACCCCAATCACAAAAAAGACAAAAACATAGAAATAGTCGGAGATCAAAAGGAATCCTTCCGGTAAAGTGGATAAATTTTTGCATATGCTAGCACCGATTATTCATTCCTGTCCAACCTCGGAACAAAACCTCACAAAACTTGGGACAGTCCCAAAATACCCCTTGAGCCTGTCCCCGCCGCGGGCGTGGTAGAATAGAACCACTATGGAAATCTTGATTGCGGGTATTGTGGTTGTGGCGGCGGTGGGGCTTCTCGGTGCTCGGTATTTTTTGACGGGCAAGAAGTTCGAGAAATCCTGCTGTGGGTCACAGGACGAACCCAAGAATACTGGTTGCGGTTGCGGTTCCTCCGACTGTAAATAATCCTTCCCCATAAACAGTCCCGGGCACAAGGGGCGTGGACTGCCTGCGAATAGTTGTTAATCGAACGATTCGGGGACAGGCTAAAGCCCTATTTTGGGACTGTCCCCCCGCTCTGTGGAGGGGAGGAAGCGGGTGAGGCCGGGGGTGGTGAATTCGGTCAGGTCGCCTTCAGGGGAGCGTGCGATGATCAGGGCTTCAAGGTCCGGCTGGCGTAAGGCCCAAAGGTAGCCTTCTTTGGGGCCCATGACGGTGATTGCGGTTGCGGCGCCGTCGGCTCGGGCGCAGGACGGGGCGATCACCGAAACGCTCGTGATGCCGTTGGAGACGGGCTGGCCGGTTTTGGGGTCGAGGATGTGCGAATAGAAATTACCGTCGGCTTCGATGCGGTTTTCGTAATTTCCTGACGTTGCCAGACATGCGTTGCCGAGAATGAGTCTTTTAATAATTTTTTCGCGGAGCATCGCGCCATGCGATGGCTCCGCGATACCTATAATCCAGTCCTCACCGCCGGCGTTTTTGCCGGAGGTGCAGACCTCCCCCCCGATTTCCACCATAAAGTTGTCGTAACCGGATGCGCGAAGCCTTTGAGCGGTTTCATCCACGGCATATCCCTTGGCGATGGCGCTTAAATCGAGCTCCACGCCTTCAGCCTTTTTGGAGAGTTCGCCCCGGGGCCCGAGGACAAGCTTGTTCATTCCGACGTTGTTGAGAACTTTGGCGATGGCGTCAGGAGTTGGCGGCGCATCCCTGACGCGGGAGTCCGCATTCGTGAAGCCCCACAAACGAACCAGGGGTCCCACCGTGATGTCAAAAGCGCCGCCGGTCGAACGATAGAGATCAAAAGACATCTTCATCACGTCTAGGAATCCGCCGCTGATGGTCTGAGTCACGCCCGCTCCAAGCCGGTTGAAGACGGAGATCCGGCTGTCCGCCCGGTAATGGCTCATGGAGCTGTTGACGCTCTCGAATCCTTCCAGCAGGGTGTCGCGGAGTTTGGCGACGCGTTTCTTGGACGACGAAGGTGAGACAACCTTGACGTGATAGACCGTGCCCATGGTGGCGCCGCTTAGGGAAATAATGGATGAGGACGGCGCGCGGGAGCAGGAACTCCACAAGAGGCACACTCCAACGAGAATTGCGGCCGGAAGGGTCAAAAGATTTTTGGTCACGTGCTATCCGAACTTGTCGAAGAAGATGTTGGAATCTTCCACGCCGAGAGTGTGAAGCATGCCGGTCACAGCGTCCACCATGACCGGAGGGCCGCACTGATAGTATTCGCATTCTTCGGGCTCGGGATGCGAGGCGAGGTACTCTTTTCTCAAGACATCGTGAATAAAACCGACGGGCCCCTCCCACTTGTCTTCGGGGAGAGGGGAGGAAAGCGCGACGTGATAGGAAAAATTGGGAAACTCCGCCGCGATGGCGCGAAACTCATCATCGTAGAACATTTCGCGGGTGGAGCGCGCGCCGTACCAGAAACTCACCTTGCGCCGGGTGCGCAGGGTCTTAAAAAGATGGAAGAGGTGGCTGCGCATCGGAGCCATGCCCGCTCCGCCGCCGACATAGATCATCTCACGGTCGGATTCGCGGATGAAGAAATCACCGTAAGGCCCGCTGAGGTTCACTACATCGCCGGGCTTCAGCTTGAATATATAGGAAGAGGCCACCCCCGACGGGGTGGAGCGGTCAAAAGGCGGCGGCGGCGCCACGCGGACATTGAGGAGAATCCGGTGGGATTCCGCCGGATAGTTGGCCATGGAGTACGCACGGAAGACGGTCTCTTCATTGGCGGCGAAACACTGCCAGAGATTGGTACGGTCCCACTCGCCGCGGAAGCGTTCGTCGATGTCGAATTCCTTGAAGCTTAGCGAGTACGGGGGAATATTCATCTGGATGTATTGGCCGGATTTAAAATCAAACTTTGTTTGAGGGTCGATTTCCAACACGACTTCACGGATGAAAGTCGAAACGTTTTGGGCGGAAGCGACGGTCGCCTTGAATTCCTGGATGCTGAAGATTTCGTCCGGAACACGGATCTCCAGATCGCGGCGGACCTTGACCTGACAGGAAAGCCGCCAGTGGTCCTTGGCCTCGGCCCGTGTGATGAGCGAGGTCTCGGTGGGAAGGATTTCGCCCCCTCCTTTGAGGACCTGGCACTTGCAAAGCCCGCAGGTTCCGCCGCCGCCGCAGGCGGAAGGAAGAAAGATGCCGTTCTGAGAAAGGGCGGAAAGCAGCGTTGATCCGGCCTTCACCGATGGACTCCTGTCGGGATTGTCATTGACGAGCACCTTGCAGTTGCCCGGAGGCGCAAGCTTTGAGGCGGCCAGGATGATCACAAAAGAGATCGAGACGATGACAAAGGTAAACACCGCGATGCCGGCGAGGATGGGGAGAAGGATTTCTGTCAAAGCTGGATCCCCGAAAAAATCATGAAGCCCATAGCCATGAGTCCGGTGAGGATCATCGTGATGCCGAGTCCCCGGAGTCCTGTGGGCACATTGGAGTAGGTGAGCTTCTCGCGGATGGCGGCCATGGCGAGGATGGCCAGCGCCCATCCGGTACCGGAACCGATTCCAAAGACGACGGATTCGGCAAAGGTGTAGTCACGCTCGACCATGAAGAGGCTCGCGCCGAGGATCGCGCAGTTGACGCTGATCAGGGGCAGGAAGATCCCCAGAGAGGAATAGAGCCGCGGCAGGTAGCGGTCGACAAACATTTCGACGAGCTGTGTGGTCGCTGCGATGTGCGCGACAAAGGTGATGAACTTGAGGAAACTCAAATCGACGTTCGGCAGTCCCGCCCAGGCGAGAGCGCCGGGCTTGAGAAGAAGTTCGTAGATGACCCAGTTGGACGGAACGGTGACCCCGAGGACAAAGATCACCGCGAGTCCCAGACCTGTCGCGGTTTCCACCTTCTTGGAGCATGCCAGGAACGAGCACATGCCCAGGAAGTAGGCGAGAAGAATGTTTTCCACAAAAACCGATTTGAGAAACAGGTTCATGTATTCCATCAGCGCTTCTTCCCGCCGCGTTCGCTCAGGGTGCGTTGGATCCAGATGAGGATACCGAGAACAAAGAACGCCCCCGGCGCCAGAACCATAATGCCCATATTCTCGTAGCCGGCATCGTAAGCGGCCTGCGGAATCACATGGAAGCCGAAGAGCGTGCCCGAGCCTAGAAGCTCGCGGATGAAGGACACGGTCATCAGAATCCACCCGTATCCCAGGGCGCTGGAAGCCCCGTCGAGGATCGAGGGAACCACGGGGTTGGAGTTGGCGAAGCCTTCGGCGCGTCCCAGGACGATGCAGTTCGTGATGATGAGGCCCACGAAGATCGAAAGCTGTTTGGAGATGTCGAATAAAAAGGCCTTGAGGAACTGATCGGCGATGATGACCAGCGCGGCGATGATTGTGATCTCCGCAATGATGCGGATTTGCGGCGGAATCCATTTGCGCAGGGCGCTGACGATCATGTTGGAGAAGGTCAAAACGAAGAGCACCGCCGCGCACATGACGGCGGTGGTGGTCATCATGACGGTGACGGCCAGGGCGGAACAGATTCCCAGAATCTGGACCGAAATCGGATTCTGGTCCCAGAGCGCGTCCTTGATGAGCTTCTTTTCCGTGCGCCCAAAACGCGGTTTGTGTTGTGTCTGAGGTTCGTTGCTCACAGGGAATTCAGTCCTTTGCTGCGGTGTTTGTCCAGAAAAGGTTCGTATTTTTTGAGGATGTCGGCCAAAAGGTGCGTGACCCCGCGACCGGTGAGCGTGGCGCCGGAGATTCCGTCCACTGCGTGAAGCTTCGCTTCGGAATCGTGAATCACGTCCTTAACCTGCCCTCTAACCACCTCGACAGAGACAAGCCGGTCCCGGTCGTCAAAAATCTTCTTACCCTTGAAGTTGTCGCTGAACCATCTTTTTTCGATCTCACCGCCGAGACCCGGGGTTTCTCCGTGTTTATAAAAAATCAGGTTCCGGATGGTGTTCAGATCCGATTCCAGGGCGAGGTATCCGTCGAGACGCGACCAGAGCCCCCGGCCGTAAACGGGAATCGCGATCGCATCGGGGCGCGTGTCCTTCATAAGGAGATAGGCCGGAAGCCCCTTTGAGGCGTCGGCATCGGCGGCCGTATCCTTCATCACGTCGCCGGAAGGGCTGATCAGAATGTTCCGGATCCGGCGGTCGAAAAGCTCCAGGACCGCGGGGCGGTCCGGCGCGGAGCGGACCGCTTCGGCGAGTCCCAGCGCATTCAGGACAGTGCGCTTGCGGTCGAACTCGGCGTTCAAGGTCTGAAAAGGCCTTAAGGCCACCGCAGTGACGCTGACCGCCGTGCTCGTCGCGAGACACATAAGGACCGTGAACTGCAGGACGTAGGCTTTACCGCGGGCCATGTGTTCTTAAGATCCTTGCGCGGATATTGAAACCGATCACGTAATGGTCGATGAGGGGGGCAAAGACATTCATAAAGAGAATGGACAGCATGACGCCCTCGGGATAAGCCGGATTGGCGGCGCGAATCAGAATCGCCAAAAAGCCGATGAGGAAGCCGTAAATCCATTTGCCCGCGGGCGTGGAAGCGGCCGAAACCGGATCCGTGGCCATGAACACAAGGCCGAAGGCGAAGCCTCCCAGCACGATGTGGTAATGAAAAGGAAGGCTCAAAGCCGCCGGAGACTGCGGACCCGCGATGAAGTTGAGCGCCGTTGCGGTCACAAAGCCGCCGATCAGCATCCCGGACATGACCCGCCAGCTCGCGATTCCCAAAAGCAGAAGAAAGACCGCGCCCGCAAGGCAGGCCAGAGCGGAGGTTTCTCCG
>JADGBA010000164.1 GCA_015231685.1 Candidatus Omnitrophota bacterium
ACATCGTGAGAGAGGAGGGGGGCGGGCAAATCCGGACGCTACCTGATCACAGCCACCGCACACTCCAATGATTTTTTGGGTTCCTTTTACCCCGTTCTGGACGAGCTCAGGAGCTCAATGGATCCCGGCGCGACGCGTTCTCTGGGATTTTCCAAAAATCTTCAGGAAGGGAAGTACCGCGCCGAAGAGGAGCTTCGCTTTGATTACGAGACGAACAGGGCGCATTATCGCTCCCTTTTGAACGGATCCGAAAAATCATACGAAATTCCGGGGCCGGTTCACGATGTGCTGACCGCGTTTTATCGATGCCGTCTCGAGCCTCTGGCGGTGGGCAAGGACTTTGAAATTCAGGTGACCGCTGATGAGAAGAACTGGCTCATGAAGGTCAAGGTTCTGCGCGCCGAACGCCTGGAGCTCAGAAAACGCCAGCCTGTGGATGTTGTTGTGTTGGAGCCTCAGGCGGCCTTCAAAGGGGTTTTGCTTCAGCGCGGTCGGGCACTTATTTATGTGACGGCTGACGAACGGCGTATTCCGGTATTGATTCGACTGTGGACGCCGTACGGGCCGGTGACCGGCGTTCTGCGCGAGGATTTGTTTGAGCAGCTGACGCAGTCTTGACGCTGGTTTTATTGTAACTTAGAATCAGCGCTTCAATTGTTTGGTGGCCCAAGAATGCAAACGAGGCATCTATGCTGAAGAGTCTGAATTTTGAAGTGGTTCAAAAAAGAGTCCGGCAATTCAAGTCTGCCCGGGTTCTGGTCGTCGGAGACTTGATTCTGGACGAATATATCTGGGGGAACGTGTCGCGCATTTCCCCTGAGGCACCGATTCCGGTGGTGTGGGTTAAATCCGAAAATTATGTTCCGGGCGGCGCGTGCAATGTGGCGTTGAACATCCAGACGCTGGGAGCGCGGGCGGAAGTATGCGGCGTTGTCGGGAGTGAACCGCGCGGAAGCCGACTCGCGCGGTTGTTGAAACAACGCGGCATCGGAACGTCGGGGGTTTTGGCTGTGCGGGGCCGGCCGACCACGATCAAAACAAGGGTGATCGCGCATCACCAGCAGGTGGTCCGCATTGACCGTGAGCTCGTTGCCCCTCTTTCGGAAAAGCTGCTCACTCGAGTGGTCACGCTGCTCAAAAAGCGGATTCCTGAAGTGGACGCGGTTTGCATTGAGGATTACGGCAAAGGTGTCATCACACCCCGGCTTGTGGCCGAGGTCGTGCATCTGGCCCGGGCCCACAAGAAGATCATTACCGTTGATCCCAAGGAAAACCATTTGATGTACTATCGGGGCGTCACTTCCATCACGCCGAATCATCATGAAGCCGCAGCTCTCTCCGGGGTTCCGATCCGGGATGACGCGAGCCTCTGGAAGGCGGGCAGGAAGTTGCTGAGGATTTTGCGGTGTGAGAATGTTCTCATCACACTTGGTGAGAGCGGAATGTGCCTCTTTAAAAAGGGGGCGAAACCTGTTAAAATTCCGACTTTGGCGCAGGATGTGTTTGATGTGTCCGGCGCGGGTGATACGGTGATCGGCACTTACACGCTGGCGCTTGCCTGCGGAGCGAGTTATCTGGAGGCGGCCTATCTTGCCAATTGCGCCGCCGGGATCGTGGTCGGCAAAGTGGGTACTGCGACGGTGACCACCCGGGAACTTTTGGCGAAGGTCCGGCAAGTGACCGGGCCGCAAGGCGCATAGGAGGCTGGGCAATGGAAGCGATTGGAGTGATTCCGGCGAGGATCGGCTCGACCCGGCTTCCCAAAAAGGTCCTGATGGATCTTTGCGGCAAACCCGTGATCCAGCACGTGTATGAGGCCACGCGCAAGGCGAGGCTTCTCGATGAGGTGATTGTTGCCTGCGACGACGAGGAAATCTTGAGTGTCGTGCGCGGGTTCGGGGGGAAGGCAGTCCTGACGTCCAAAGACCACACCACCGGGACCGACCGGCTGGCCGAAGTGGTGAACGAGCTGGATGTGAGCATCGTCGTGAATATTCAGGGCGACGAACCGCTCGTAAGCCCCCTGACCATCGATGATCTGGTCGCGCTGATGCAGAAGGAGCCGGAGACCGTGATGGCGACGGTGGTCAAGCAGTCCAACGATCCCGCGGAATTTGCCAGCCCGGATGTGGTTAAGGCGGTTCTGGATTGTGAGGATCATGTCCTGTATTTTTCCCGCTCACCCATCCCGACGCAGTTGCCGCGGGGCGGCAAATACTTCAAGCATATCGGGCTGTACGCGTTTACCAAGGAATTCCTCTTTACCTTCAAAAAGATGCCGCCATCCGACCTTGAGCGGTACGAACGCCTTGAGCAGCTTCGTGCCCTGGAAAACGGGTACCGAATCAAGGCCATTGAGACCAATCTGGAAACCGTCGGGATCGATACTGCGGAAGACCTTGAGAAGGCCCGGGCGCTTCTTCAAAAAGGGTCGCCCGCTTCCTCCGCGGCTGCCGAGAAGGGAAGCGTTTGACGGCATGACCAAATACATCTTTGTTACCGGCGGCGTGGTCTCAAGTCTTGGGAAGGGGCTCGCCTCGGCCTCTCTCGGCAAGCTTTTGGAATGCCGGGGCCTGAAGGTGGCTATCGTCAAATGTGATCCGTATCTCAACGTTGACCCGGGCACGATGAGTCCTTACCAGCACGGCGAGGTGTATGTGACTCAGGACGGCGCGGAGACCGATCTTGATCTCGGCCACTACGAACGGTTCATTTCGACGCCCATCACGCGCACGAACAATATCACGGCCGGCCGGATTTATCATTCGGTGATTTCCAAGGAACGCA
>JADGBA010000023.1 GCA_015231685.1 Candidatus Omnitrophota bacterium
CGATCGCCATGGAGAAGGAACTGCGCTTCGCCATTCGCGAAGGCGGCCGCACGGTGGGAGCCGGCGTCATCACGGAGATCATCGAGTAGAATTGTTGTAAATCTTCCAAAACACGACCTGTGTGTGCGGGGGATTCTGTCGAATGTTTTTTGAAACTTTTAGTGAGTGAAAATGAGAGAAATCATAGATTTTGAGTGCACGACGTGCAAAAGGCGCAATTACACCGGCACAAAGAACAAGAAGAAGAGCACCGCGAAGTTGGAGCTCAAGAAGTATTGCCGCCATTGCCGCAAGCACACCGGTCATCGGGAACTCAAGTAACTCCGGGGCAATTTGCCGGAGTATTTACCCTCGGGAATTAGGCCTGTAGCTCTAATTGGTAGAGCAGTGGTCTCCAAAACCAATGGTTGGGGGTTCGAGTCCCTCCAGGCCTGCGTCATCCAGTACGAAGTGCCGATTGAGTCGTAAGGCAAAATGAGGAGATGGGGAATGATCGGAAGAATCAGGCAATTTGTGACCGAGGTCCGAACGGAGATGGGTAAGGTGACTTGGTCCTCAAAGCAAGAGCTGATTCATTCGACGATCATCGTGTTGGCGGTCATGTTTTTCTTGTCGGTATTCATTGGTGCGGTTGATTTTGTGTATTCACACTTGGTGAAGTTGTTGTTGCGATAATGGGGGCGTGATGCAGTTGAAGTGGTACGCGATTCACACTCAGACGGGACAAGAGGAGCATGTTCGCAACAATCTGGACACGCGCGCGCAGTCGCTGAACCTGCGCGAGAAGATTTCGCAGATCATTATTCCGACCGAGAAGGTCTCGGAAGTGCGCGGCGGGAAGAAAAAGGTCACGAGCCGGAAGTTTTTTCCCGGATACATTCTGATCGAGATGGAAATGACAGACGAAACCTGGTACCTCGTCAAGGACACGCCCGGAGTTACCGGTTTTATCGGCTCAGGCCGCAAGCCGCTGCCTCTCAACGCGCAAGAAGTTGAATCCATCATCAAGGCCAGCGAAGAGAAGCAGGAAAAATCGACGCCAAAAATCAATTTTGAAAAGGGTGAATCCGTTCGGGTTAAGGAAGGGCCATTCGTGAATTTTAACGGAACGATTGAAGAGATTAATCCGAATAAACAGAAGCTCAAGGTGATGGTTGCAATTTTTGGAAGAACCACCCCCGTTGAGCTTGAGTATTGGCAAGTGGAGAAGATGTAATGGCACAGCCCGCAAAAGGAAAGTCAAAGAAGAAGATCAAAACAACATTAAAGCTATACGCCCCGGCGGGGCAGGCCAATCCGGCGCCGCCAATCGGTCCTGCGTTGGGGCAGCACGGCGTCAACATTATGGAGTTTTGTAAGTCATTCAATGAGAGGACGAAGGATCAGAATGGATTGATCCTGCCGGCGGTGATTACGGTGTATGAGGACCGCACGTTCACCTTTATCATTAAGACGGCACCCACGGCGGTGCTTCTGAAGAAAGCAGCGGGATTAGCAAAGGCTTCGGGTGAGCCTAATAAGACGAAGGCGGGAACGGTCACCGCGGCGCAAGTCGAAGAGATTGCGCAAACAAAGATGAAGGATGTGACTGCTGCTGACCTGGAAGCGGCGAAGCGAACGGTTGCGGGAACGGCGCGCAGTATGGGCATCGACATTATTTAAGGATGATGGAATCAAAATGAAAACGACCAAACGCAAAAAACACAACGAAGGCCTGGTGGAAAACGGGAAAGTTTACACTCTTGAGGAAGCCGTTTCGCTGATCAAGAAGACAGCGTCCAATAAGTTTGACGCTTCCGTCGATATGCAGATGAAGTTGAATGCCGATCCGACAGCGTCTGATCAGGTGGTCCGGGGCACGACGGCTCTGCCGCATGGCACCGGAAAATCCGTGCGCGTGGTTGTGCTGACCCGCGACGAGTCGGGCAATGCCGCCAAAGAAGCGGGAGCGGACGAGGTTGGTAGTGATGAATTGATTCAAAGGATTATGGGTGGTTGGATTGATTTTGATGTGGTGGTCGCAACGCCATCGATGATGAAAGATATTGCCAAGCTCGGCAGAGTGTTGGGGCCCCGAGGGCTTATGCCGTCACCCAAATCGGGAACAGTTACAGACGATCTGGCGGGAGCGGTCAAACAAATCAAGAAGGGGCGGATTGAGTTCAAGATGGACAAGCAGTCGAATTTGAACGCTTCCATCGGCCGGATTTCATTCGATGAAAAGGCGTTGGCGGAGAATGGGCGGGCACTCATGTTGTCTCTTATGACCGCCAAACCCAAATCGGTGAAAGGCGACTTCGTTCAAAGGGCCCATCTGTCATCGACGATGGGGCCGGGGATTAGGTTGGATGCCGGACAGCTTGTCAGGGAGGTCACCGTTAATGAATCGTGAGAGTTACGGCCGGCTGGCTAAAGTTCTTTTGAATGAGGAGATGAAGAAAGACCTCTCTTCAGCCAATCAAATATTTGTCACCGAGTACAGCAAGATGAGCACGAATGCACTTGAGGGACTGCGCCGCAAGCTTCGCGGGGAGAAGACGCGTTATCGGGTAGTCAAGACCAGCATTGCGCGACGGATGGTTCCGGAAACGCCGTTCGGCGCAATTAAGGATGAAGTGCGAGGACAGTGCGCGCTGGCTCTTTCCGCCGGAGAAGTGACGGCGGTCTCAAAGATCATCGTGGAGTTTGCGGATGAGAACGAAACGTTTAAGGTCCGGACCATGATGATGGATGACACTGTTTACAGTTGGAGCAAAATCAAGGAGCTTTCGAAGCTTCCGGGGCGTCAGGAGCTTCTGGCGCGCGTTTGCGGCCAGCTGAATGCGCCGATCACCGGCCTTGTGGGCGCCCTGTCCGGGGTGTTGAGGAATTTTGTAAGCGTGTTAGATCAAATCAAGTCTCAAAAAGAGAAACCAACGTCATAATCGAGGGGAACGGAGGATATCATGACGGAACAAGCCACAGAAGCGCAAGCGGCCCAGGCAGAGAAGGCAGACGCCAAATCTGACAGTCTGAAGCCGAAGTTGAAGGAGTTAATTTCCAGTATTGAGACGATGAGTGTCATGGAGTTATCGGAACTCGTCAAAGCTCTGGAAGACAAGTTCGGAGTCACAGCGGCTGCGCCGATGATGATGGCCGGAGGCGCCATGCCCGGTGCGGCTGGTGGCGGAGCCGAGGAAGAAGCCAAGGACAGCTTCGATATCGTTCTTTCGGCGGCCGGAACCAACAAGATCGCTGTGATTAAAGAGATCCGCGGCATCACGACCTTGGGCCTCAAAGAGGCGAAGGATCTCGTGGAAGGCGCGCCCAAGACCGTGAAAGAGGGTGTTGCCAAGAAGGAAGCTGAGGAGATCAAGGCGAAGCTTGAAGCGGCGGGAGCCAAAGTCGAACTCAAATAGTTCATTTTTTTAATCTGGGCAGGGCAGTCAACAGACGAGGACCAACCTTTATGGCGGTCAAAAGGCAGAACACGGGTCATATCCGTGAGGTATTGGATTTTCCGAACCTGACGGATGTGCAGACAGAATCGTACGCGCAGTTTCTGCAGTGGGGTGTGTCAAAGACCAAGCGCAAAGACGTGGGCTTGCAGGCCGTCTTTAAAGAGGTGTTTCCCATCGAGAGTTATGACGGGCAATACCGGCTGGAATACGTCTCCTACACACTGAGTGAACCGAAGTTCACCCTTGAGGAATGTGCCCGTCGCGGTCTTTCCTACGCTACACCGCTCAAGGTCCGTCTGAGGCTTAAAGGTCCCAAAGAAACGAAGGAGCAGGACGTTTTCATGGGCGAGCTTCCCTTGATCACGCGGACCGGCACCTTTGTCATCAATGGTGATGAGCGTGTGGTGGTCAGCCAGTTACACCGTTCCCCTGGCGCCTCATACGAAAAAAGTCTCCATCCCAACGGAAAGACGTTGTACTCCGCGCGGATTATCCCCAACCGTGGAGCCTGGCTGGAGTTTGAATTTGATATCAACGACGTGTTGTATGCCTTTATCGACCGGAGGCGGAAAATCCTGGCCTCCACCGTTCTCCGGGCTTTTGGGTTTTCGGAAGACAAGGACATTATTCAGGCATTTTGCGGATTGGAACGGGTGGAGGGACTTGCCCGCTATAACCCAAAGAACCTGATCGGGCACACGATCGCCGAGGATGCAGTTGATCCTGAGTCTCAGCTGGTTTTGGTCGAGAAGGGAACTCAGATCAACAAGGAGCTTCTGGCGAAGCTGATTCAGAAGGGCGTCAAGTCCATCATGATCACGCGTACAGAGGTCCCTGAAATCGTGGCTACTCTCAAACGCGATCACACCCACAACAGCGATGAAGCTTTGATGGATATCTATCATCGAATTCGTCCCGGTGATCCGCCGACATTGGATAGTGCAAAGAACTTGATTCATAGGTTGTTTTTTGATGTCGCCCGATACGATTTGAGTTCAGTTGGCCGCTATGTGATTAACCGCAAGCTTGATCTGAATTTGCCGGTTGAGCAACGTGTGCTGGACCAGCAGACGGTTATTGAAGTTGTGAAGCGCCTGATCCGGGTCAAAAACGGCGAAGCGGATATTGACGATATTGATCATTTGGGTAATCGTCGCGTTCGAACGGTCGGTGAACTTCTTCAGGCGCAGTTCCGGATCGGTTTGGCCCGATTGGAGCGGTCTTGCCGGGAGCGGATGGGGATCTACGATCTGGACACGATGATGCCTCATAACCTTGTCAATTCGAAGCTTCTTTCGAGTGTGATCCGGGATTTCTTCGGCAGAAGCCCGCTTTCGCAATACATGGATCAAACTAACCCCCTGGCAGAATTGACACACAAACGACGCGTCAGCGCGCTGGGGCCCGGCGGCTTGTCTCGCGAGAGGGCAGGATTTGAAGTTCGTGATGTGCACCATTCCCACTATGGACGTATTTGCCCTATCGAAACACCGGAAGGTCCAAATATCGGTCTAATCGCGTCATTGAGCACCTACTCCAGGATCAATGAATACGGTTTTATTGAGACGCCGTATCGCAAAGTGTCTGAAGGAAGGGTGACGGATAAGGTGGATTACCTTTCTGCTGATTACGAGGACCGCTATGTTATTGCGCAGGCGAATGCGAGGTTGGACGAAGAAGGCAACTTCTTAGATAAGAAGGTATCCTGTCGGTTCAAAGGCGATTTTCCTTTCATGAGCCCGAAGCAGATTCACTACATGGACGTGTCGCCAAAACAGCTCGTTAGCGTGGCGGCGGGCCTCATTCCGTTTCTTGAGCATGATGACGCGAATCGGGCTCTCATGGGCTCAAACATGCAACGACAGGGCGTTCCTCTTTTGTTTACAGAGGCGCCGCTGGTGGGCACCGGAATAGAGGGCCGTGTGGCGTCTGATTCGGGAGCTACGATTCTTTCGGAAGACAATGGTGTAGTCAGCGCGGTGGATGCACGCGAGATAGTTATTGCAGGAAAGCGCTATCCCATGCACAAGTATCGGAGATCAAACGCGTCCACCACCATTAACCAGAGGCCGTTGGTCAAGTTGGGCGAAAAGATAAAAAAGGGGCAGGTGATTGCCGATGGCCCCGCAACCCAGCTTGGCGAGCTTGCATTGGGACGCAATGTTCTGGTCGCATTCATGCCGTGGCGGGGGTACAACTTCGAGGATGCAATCATTCTCTCACAGAGGCTGGTTCGCGATGATGTCTACACATCGGTCCACATCGAGGAATTTGAGATTGAGGCACGCGATACCCGCTTGGGGAAAGAAGAAATCACCAGGGATATACCGAATGTCGGAGAGGAAGATCTCCGTAATCTCGATGAAGAAGGCATTGTGAGAATCGGGGCAGAAGTGAAGCCGGGCGATATTCTGGTCGGCAAGGTCACGCCCAAGTCCGAGACCGAGTTGTCTCCTGAGGAAAAGCTGCTGCGCGCCATCTTCGGCGAAAAGGCCGGTGATGTTCGTGACGCTTCGCTTGTGGTTCCTCCGGGTGTGAGCGGCGTGATCATCGATACGAAGATCTTCGCCAGAAAAGGGCCGGCCTCCAAGTCCCGCGAAGAGCGGAAAAAGGAGCGGGACCTGATTGAGGGCATCAAGGCGAATTACGACAGCCAGATTCAGAAGTGCCAGGAGAATATGGAAGCCAAGCTCGCCAAGCTTCTTGTCGGAAAGCGTCTGGCGTCAAGCCTCGTAGATCAGGATTCAGAAGAAACCGTGATCGCGGCAAAGAAAACCATCGGCAAGGGCGACATCAAGAAGCTTATTCTTTGCGATCTTGATTCGATCAAGATTGAGGGCGATGAACTTCTTGAAGAGGATGTTCGTCGCATTGCCCGCGTCATGAATGACCAGATCGAGGAGCTTCGCTACGAAGAGGGGCGGGAAATTGACAAGGTCAAGCGCGGAGACGAGCTGCCCCCGGGAGTTCTAAAGAAGATATCGGTGCAGGTGGCGTCCAAACGAAAGATTTCCGTGGGTGACAAGATGGCAGGTCGTCACGGAAATAAGGGTGTTATCGCGCGAATTCTGCCCATGGAAGACATGCCGTATCTCGCAGATGGGACCCCGGTGGATATTGTTCTGAACCCGCTTGGAGTGCCGTCCCGCATGAATGTTGGACAGCTTCTGGAAACGCAGCTGGGCTGGGCAGGAAAGGTTTTGGGGATTTCCTTTCAGACTCCCGTTTTTGACGGTGCTTCGGAAGCGCTGATCCATGAGTATGTTGAAAAGGCGGGGTTGCCGGTGAGCGGAAAAACCGTGCTTTATGACGGGCAGACCGGAGAAGCCTTTGATCAAACGGTGACAACAGGATACATCTATATGCTGAAGCTCGCTCACTTGGTGGATGATAAAATCCATGCGCGGTCTACAGGACCGTACTCCCTTGTGACTCAGCAGCCACTCGGAGGAAAGGCTCAATTTGGCGGTCAGCGGTTGGGCGAAATGGAAGTTTGGGCGCTGGAGGCCTATGGTGCAGCCTACACACTCCAGGAACTTCTGACGGTCAAAAGCGATGATGTTCAGGGCAGAACCCGGATTTATGAGGAAATCGTCAAGGGCGACAACACGTTCAAGCCGGGAGTGCCGGAATCTTTCAACGTTTTAATCCGCGAGCTCCATTCCCTTTGCCTGGATGTTCGCATGGAAAAGACAAAAGCAACGGAAGGCGAATCCAAATGAGTTCAGACAACCTCCCCGTTTATGACGCGATATCGATCCGCATTGCAGCACCTGAGGTGATCCGCTCTTGGTCGCGGGGTGAAGTCAAGAAGCCCGAGACCATTAACTACCGTACGTTCAAGCCGGAAAAGGACGGTCTCTTTTGCGAAAAGATTTTTGGGCCGACCAAGGATTGGGAATGCAATTGCGGTAAGTACAAGCGCGTTAAGCACAAAGGTATTGTTTGTGATCGTTGCGGTGTTGAGGTTACGCTTTCCCGTGTGCGCCGGGAGCGAATGGGGCACATTGATTTGGTGGCTCCGGCGGCGCATATCTGGTTTTTCAAGTCGCTTCCGTCGCGAATGGGCGCGCTCTGCGGTCTGAATGTCCGGGAGATGGAGCGGGTGTTGTACTACGAAGAGTACCTGGTTCTTGATGAGGGGGAAACCAACCTCCGCAAGGGCGAGCTTTTGAATGAGGACAAGTATCAGGAGGCGCTTGAGCGTTTCGGCCCCAAATTCACAGCCAAAATGGGCGCCGAGGCCATTGAGGAGCTGTTGAAAGATATTGATCTGGATAAGCTGGCGCGCAAGCTTCACAAGGACCTGGCGAACGCCAAAGGTGAAACCAGCCAAAAGAAGATCTTTAAGATTCTGCGGATTGTGGAGAATTTTGCCAAATCAGGAAATCGCCCGGAATGGATGATCCTGCACACATTGCCGGTCATCCCTCCGGATTTGAGGCCCCTGGTTCCTTTGGACGGAGGCCGATTCGCTACCAGTGATTTGAATGATTTGTACCGTCGAGTGATCAATCGGAACAACCGGCTGAAGAAGCTGATGGATTTGAAGGCCCCTGAGGTTATTGTTCGGAACGAGAAACGCATGCTGCAGGAAGCGGTCGATGCTCTTTTTGATAACGGTCGGCATGGCCGACCGGTCCTGGGATCGGGCAACCGGCCTCTAAAGAGCCTGAGCGATATGCTTAAGGGCAAGCAGGGTCGTTTCCGTCAAAACCTTCTGGGAAAACGCGTAGATTATTCCGGCCGTTCCGTTATCGTTGTCGGCCCCGAATTGAAGCTGCATCAGTGCGGGCTCCCCAAACAAATGGCGCTTGAGCTATTTGAGCCTTTTATCATTAAGAAGCTTCGGGAGAAGGGTTTTGTTCATACCATCAAAAGTGCAAAGCGAATGGTTGAAAACATGAAGCTTGAGGTGTGGGACATTCTTGAGGATGTTATCAAGAATCACCCGGTCCTTCTGAACCGCGCTCCGACTCTCCACCGCCTCGGCATCCAGGCGTTTGAGCCGGTTCTGATCGAGGGTAAGGCGATTCGGATTCATCCGTTGGTATGCGCCGCCTTTAACGCCGATTTTGACGGCGATCAGATGGCGGTTCACGTTCCGTTGTGCCCGGAGGCTCAGATTGAATCACGGACGCTCATGCTCAGCTCAAATAATATTTTCTCTCCCGCTAACGGACGTCCCATCGCGACTCCGTCGCAGGATATTGTTCTCGGTTGTTATTATTTGACGCGGGATCGCAAGGGGCTGCGGGGTGAGGGTATGCGCTTTTCGGACCCCCAGCAGGCCATTTATGCCTACGAGGATCAGCAAACTGCCCTGCACGCTCAGATCGAAGTGCGTATCGGATCCGAGAAGATTCGAACAACTGTCGGAAGATTGATTTTTAATGAGCTTTTGCCGGATGGAATGCCTTTTGTCAACGATGCTCTCGATAAATCAAAGCTGAATCGCGTGATTGCCAGTTGCTATAAGAAGGAAGGACACCACCGCACGGTGGAGTTATTGGATGATCTCAAGGAGTTGGGATTCCGGCACGCCACCAAGGCCGGGCTTTCCATCGCCATGAGCGATCTGAAGATTCCGGATGAGAAGCAGGTGATTCTCGCGAAGGCTGCTACGGACGTCAGCCGCATTGATGAGCAGTATCGACGGGGTGTTATCACCGATGGCGAGCGTTACAATCAGGTTATTGATATCTGGACGCGTGTGACTGACGATGTGGCGGACCAGGTGTTCAGAAATCTTGATTCCTTCAATCCCGTCTTTATGATGGCGGATTCCGGGGCCCGAGGTTCCAAACAGCAAATCCGTCAGCTATCCGGAATGCGCGGTCTCATGGCCAAGCCTTCGGGTGAAATTATCGAGAATCCCATTCGGGCCAATTTCCGCGAAGGCCTGACAATGCTGGAATACTTCATTTCAACTCACGGTGCGCGCAAGGGTCTCGCCGATACTGCGTTAAAAACGGCCGATTCAGGATATTTGACGCGGCGGCTTGTGGACGTGGCGCAGGATGTGATTGTAACGGAAGAGGATTGCGGAACCATGAACGGGATCTACGCCGAGGCGATTGTTGAAGGCGATGAAATTGTCGTCAGCTTGGCGGAACGCATCCGCGGACGTGTGGCGTTAACCAATGTGGTAAACCACATTACCGATGAAATGATTGTGGAAGCCGGGCATGAAATCAGCGAAGAAGCCGCTCAAAAGATTGAAGAAGCCGGTTTTGAGAAAATCCGCGTGCGTTCGGTTCTCACCTGTGAGACTGAACATGGGATTTGTTCGAAGTGCTACGGCGTCAATCTGGCCAGCGGACGCATGGCTGAGCTGGGTGAGGCGGTTGGTATTATCGGCGCGCAGTCCATCGGTGAACCGGGCACGCAGCTGACTATGCGCACATTTCATATCGGTGGAACGGCGTCAAGAACCGTTGCGCAATCGTCAATCGTATCCAAGAATTCGGGAATACTGAAGTACCATAATTTGAAGTGCGCTCAGCTTAAGCCGGATTTGTTTATCGTTCTGAATCGTAACGGTCACATTTCTGTGCACGAGGAGGATGGCCGTGAGATTGAACGGCAGGCCATCCCGCACGGAAGTCTTTTGAGGATTCCCGACGGCGGCAAGATTACCAAGGGGGACCTGTATGTCGAGTGGGATCCGTACACATCGTCCATCATCTCTGAAGTTGAAGGTGTGGTGAGGTACGAGGATGTGGTTGAAGATCTCACGATCCGCAAAGAAATGGATCAAACCACAGGCAAGCAGGAGAAGGTGGTTATTGATTATAAAGGAGACTACCACCCGCAGATCATTATTTATAATGAGCGCAACGAGGTTTTGGGATTTTATCCCATTCCGACGCATGCACACATTGTGGTCAACGATGGGGACCATGTGAAAGCGGGATCCGTTATTGCAAAGACGCCGAGGAAGCAGACCAAGACCAAGGATATTACCGGCGGACTTCCGCGAGTGGCAGAATTGTTTGAAGCCCGGAAACCCAAAGACCCCGCGATTATTTCGGAAATCGAAGGGTTGGTGGAGTTCGGTCAGACCCGGAAGGGAGTTCGACGTGTCATCGTTCGCTCGAAGAGCGGGATGAAAAAAGAGTACAACATCCCCCACGGCAAACACCTTAACGTCTACAAAGGGGATACCGTCGCGGCCGGCGAGCAGCTCGTTGATGGACCGGTTGTTTTGCAGGATATTCTCAAGATCAGCGGCGAACGCAAGCTTCAGGAGTATCTTGTGAATGAGGTTCAGGAGGTTTATCGGTTGCAGGGTGTGACGATCAACGATAAGCACATCGAGGTGATTGTCAAACAGATGCTTCGTAAGCTGCGAGTTGAAGACCCGGGAGATTCTGAATATCTGGCCGGAGATCAAGTTGACCGGGTGCAGCTACATCAAGTTAACGAAGAGCTTCGTAGGAAGAACAAAAAACCTGCGGTGGCCCAGCCTTTGATTCAAGGAATCACCAAGGCGTCGCTTTCGACCGAAAGCTGGATTTCTGCAGCAAGCTTTCAGGAGACCACGAGGGTGTTGACGGAGGCCGCGACCGCGGGCAAAGTCGACTCGCTGCGCGGACTCAAAGAAAACGTCATTATGGGTCATTTGATTCCCGCCGGAACCGGTTTTGAAGGAAAGAAGCGCGAAGAAATCGTCAAGCGGGTCCAGGATGAAGTGAGTTCCGCGCGCACCAAGCTTGAAGAAGCAAGCGCGATTCTCGACGGTGAACAACGTATCGAAACGGGAGAAAATTAAAGCAATGCCGACGATTAATCAGCTCATCCGGTTGGGTCGCCAAAAGGTTCTGAGCAAAACAAAATCCCCCGCGCTCGTGAGTTCTCCGCAGCGCAAAGGCGTGTGCCTTCAGGTAAAGACCCAGACCCCCAAGAAGCCCAATTCGGCCCTTCGTAAAGTGGCGAGAGTGCGGCTGACCAACGGCTATGAAGTTACGGCGTACATTCCGGGTGAGGGTCACAATCTGCAGGAGCATTCCATTGTGACGATCCGCGGCGGTCGTGTCAAAGATCTGCCCGGCGTGCGCTACCACATTGTTCGCGGAGTACTGGATACCTCCGGGGTGACGAACCGGCGGCGTGGACGCTCGAAATATGGAGCCAAGAAACCGAAGGAAGCCAAGAAATCATGAGAAGAAGACGCGCGGACCGCAGACGGATTCTGCCGGATCCTAAATTCAAAAGCACTCTGATTGCCAAATTCATTAATGTCATGATGAAAAGCGGTAAGCGCTCGACCGCCGAGCGAATTTTTTATGAAGCGCTGGATATAACGACACAGAAGGTTGAAACGCCGAACGCCGTCAAGATAGTCGAGAAAGCGTTGGCCAATACCCGGCCGCTTCTGATGTTGAAATCACGCCGGGTTGGTGGCGCCACTTATCAGATTCCCGTCGAAGTCACAGAAGACAAGGGGATCTTGATAGCCATGAGATGGCTGCGCGAATTCGCACGCTCGCGCAAGGGGCGTGGAATGCAAGAGCGTCTGGCAGAGGAGTTGCGCGAAGCATTTCAGGGGACAGGGCCATCGGTAAAAAAGCGGGACGAAGTTCACCGTATGGCGGAGGCGAATCGCGCCTTCAGTCACTATCGCTGGTAGATTTAACATGAGCGAATTGGGATTGTTTTTGTGTAATCAATATGATATACTCTTCGCTCTTTGCGACAATCCGGAATTTTGTAACTCATCATACTGAAACGAATTCAGGAGTCCTGAATTAAAGCGGATGGACATATGGCTATAGAAGATTATCCTTTAAATAAAGTAAGAAATATCGGAATCTGCGCACACATCGACGCCGGAAAAACGACAACGACGGAGCGTGTTCTGTATTACACCGGTAAACAGCACAAGATCGGTGAAGTCCACGAAGGCACCACGACGATGGACTGGATGGAGCAGGAGCAAGAGCGCGGAATCACCATTACTTCGGCGGCCACAACTTGCTTCTGGCACGACCACCGGATCAACATTATTGATACGCCCGGACACGTTGATTTTACCGTTGAAGTTGAGCGGTCCCTGAAAGTTCTGGACGGGGCCGTTGTCGTGTTCGACGGGGTTGCGGGTGTGGAGCCTCAATCAGAAACGGTGTGGCGCCAGGCGGACCGCTACCACGTCCCGCGAATGTGTTTCGTGAACAAGATGGACCGAACCGGCGCCGTGTACGAGAAAGTTCTTGAGCAAATCCGGGAGCGTTTGGGCGCCAAAGCGGCGACGATTTTTCTTCCGCTTGGCGCAGAGGACAAACTGAAGGGCGTGATCGATGTCATCGAACAGCGCGCGGTAATTTACGAAAAGGATGATCTTGGGGCAAGTTTTGAAATAACGGATATTCCCGCGGACGAAGTCGAACGCGCCAAAGCGGCCAAATCAGACCTCATTGAGACCGTCGCCGAAGTTGATGACGCGCTCATGGAAAAATTTATCAACGGAGTGCTTCCTACGGACGATGAGTTACGGGATGCGATTCGTCGCGCCACGATTGCAGTGCAGTTCGTGCCCGTGATTGGCGGGTCCGCGTTCAAGAACAAAGGGGTGCAGATGCTCCTGGATTCCGTGAATCGTTATTTGCCCAGCCCGCTGGACTTGCCGCCGGTGAAGGCGCTCCGCCCGAGGACTGATGAAGAGCTTGAGCGGAAACCCTCCGAGGATGATCCGCTGGCTTGCCTGGCGTTCAAAATTGCCACGGATCCTTTTGTTGGAAAGCTTACTTACGTACGGGTATATTCGGGGGTTTTGGAATCAGGAACTTACGTCTTTAATTCCGTGAAAGAGCAGCGGGAACGCATTGGTAAGCTGGTCCGTATGCACGCTAATAAGCAGGAGATCATCCAAAAGATCTCTGCCGGTGATATCGGAGCAGTTGTCGGATTTAAGAAGACGGAAACGGGCGATACGCTGACTGACGAAAACGATCCTGTTATTTTGGAGAAAATGGAGTTTCCGGAGCCCGTCATTTCGATGGCCATCGAGCCGGCCACAAAAGCGGATCAGGAGCGCTTAGGTGTTGCGCTTGGCCGTCTGAAGGAAGAAGATCCCACCTTCCACGTGAAGTATGACAGTGAGACCTCCGAAACAATCATCAGCGGCATGGGAGAGCTTCATTTGGAGGTCCTGGTGGACCGGATGCGGCGCGAATTTAAAGTCGAGGCCATGACGGGAAAACCGCAGGTTGCATACAAAGAGACCATCACGAAGGCCAGCGAGGTGGTGGGTAAGCATATCCAGCAATCCGGCGGCCGTGGTCAATACGGCCATGTTGTATTCGAGATGGCGCCCGGTGAAGTGGGCAGCGGCGTGGTTTTTGAGAGCAAGATCGTTGGCGGCGCCATTCCGCGGGAATATATCCCCGCCGTAGAAGACGGAGTTCAGGCCGCAGCACTCAGCGGCGTTCTCGCCGGTTACCCGGTGACTGATGTTTCGGTGAAGCTGATTGACGGAAGCTTCCATGTCGTCGACTCCTCCGAAATGGCGTTCAAAATGGCCGGTATTCTCGGGTTTAAGGAAGGGATGCGTCAGGGGGGAGCTATTTTGCTAGAACCCATCATGAAGATCGAAGTGACGACCCCCGAAGATTACATGGGCGATGTGATCGGAGATCTCTCCGCGCGCCGGGCCAAGATTGAAGAAATGAAGCAAAAGGGCAATGTGAAGGCGATTCTCGGTTACGTGCCTTTGTCAGAGATGTTTGGTTATGCTACAGCTGTGCGCAGTTTGACGCAGGGCCGGGCTCAATACATGATGGAGCCGTCGTATTACCAGGAAGTTCCCAAGAACGTGGCAGAAAAAATCGTGAAAGGTGCCGAGGCCTCAAAAGGCAGGTAAGCTCACGGCAGCTTCACACAGGAGAATGGACCATGGCTAAAGAAAAATTCGAGCGGAATAAAACCCACGTCAACGTCGGCACCATC
>JADGBA010000165.1 GCA_015231685.1 Candidatus Omnitrophota bacterium
GTGTCCCAGGATGAGCGCTCCCCAGGACATGCAAAAATCCACATAGGCATTACCGTCAATATCGCGTAGCGAGGCTCCGCGGCCATGCCGAAAAAACACTGGGCTCATTCCCATCGCCTTAAAAGCTCGAACCGGGCTTGAGACGCCTCCCGGAAGAACGCGAACGGCGCGGCGGAACGCCGTAGCGGACCGGCTCATTCCGGAATTCAATACGCCCCCTCTCTGAGCCAATCGGATGCACACCGCGCCCAATAGGAGACAATGAAGTCGGCACCGGCACGCTTCATGGAAACGAGGTTTTCGAGGACGGTGTTCTTTTCGTTGATCCAGCCTTGGGCGGCGGCAGCTTTGACCATCGCGTACTCTCCGCTGACGTTGTAGACGCCGGTCGGAAAAACGAGGTCCTGTTTGATGCGGAACACAATATCCAGATAAGACAGGGCGGGCTTGACCAGAAGCAGATCCGCCCCCTCTTCAATGTCGGCCGCGGCTTCCCGCAAAGCCTCGTCGGTGTTTGGTGGATCCATTTGATAACCGCGCCGGTCACCGGATTGGGGGGTGTTTTCGGCGGCCTGACGAAAGGGGCCGTAGTAGGCGGAAGCGTACTTTACGGCGTAAGAAAGAATCGCTGTATCGGAAAACCCCTTGGCGTTCAAAAGATCCCGGATTCGCGCGACCCTGCCATCCATCATATCCGAGGGCGCTACAACGTCCGCCCCCGAGCGCGCATACAGGAGCGCCGTTCGCGCAAGCGCCGCAAGTGTTGCATCTTTATCCAAACGATTCTTAACGTGGAGTCCGCAATGTCCCGAGCGCGTATAGGCACAAAGGCATACATCCGCGACAAGCAGCAGGTCGGGGAATTCCTTTTTAAGCCGTCTGAGAGCTCGAGGAATGATACCGGTTTCCGAAAAGGCGCCGGAGCCGGAAATATGCTTCCGGGCCGGGATGCCAAAAAGCATCACCGCACCCACACCCGCTTTGCGGCATCGCCTGGCCTCCTTCAAGAGCCCGTCCAGTGAATGCTGGAACTGTCCCGGCATGGAGGGGATGGCCCAATCCCTCCGGAGCCCTTCCTTGACAAAAAGAGGCATCACGAGCTCTTGCGGGACCAGCGTCGTTTCGCGCACGAGGCCCCTCATGGAGGCGAGGCGCCGGATTCTGCCGGGCCGATTTGCAATCATGATGTGATCCCCACTTTTTCCATGTGACGGATGAGTCCGTCGATCGTAAACCGCCTGCTGGCGGAAATCCCGCGGATGCCCGCTTGGCGGAGCGCCTGAGTTGTTACCGGTCCGATGGAGAATATTCTAGCATCCTTGAGCGTCTTCGGAAGTGATGATTGTCCGATTGCGGATTGCAGATACCGTACGGCCACGGGGCTGGTAAAGACAAACGCATCCGGTTTCAAATGGATGATCGACTTAAGGTTCAGGCGGATGCGGCTGGAATGGAGAGGTCTCATTCCATACGCGGGCAGGTCTTCCAGGTGAATCCCCCTGGCTGTGAGCCAACGGTGCGGCGCGGGTTGCGCAAGCGCCGAACGAAGCGCGAGCACGCGGCGCTTTCCTGCGGATTTCCAGATCCCGGGAAGGCCGCGGAACAAATCGCGGGTGGTGTACCGGGAAGGAACCCAATTGCATTTCCATCCGGCGGCTTCGAGTTCCCGGCGTGTGGATTCGCCGACGCAGGCTGTTTTGAGCTGTCCGGGCCGCCGGGGAAGCCGACCGCCGCAGGCGCGGCAAAAGGCCCGAACGCCATTCGGACTGGAAAACACCACTGCATCAAAAGATGACAGACGCTTAAGAATTGCGCGGAGGGGGAACCCCGAGAAATCAAGACGATGAAGAGGAAGCGCGGGAGCGTACCCTCCCCGCAGGCGAATGGCCGCGCTCAGTGAATCATCCGACCCTTCAGGACGTGTGGTGACGATCATTCTGCCGGCAAACGTTTTCCCCGCTTTCTCAGCCACCCGGGCATCCGCCACGAGCTTCGATGCTCCCCGGGCCATGAGTTGGCGGGCCAGCCGAGCGCCCAACAAAGCAGCCGAACGGGGCTCGCCGGTCAGACGCGCTTCCAACCGCTCCGACCCGTCGGACGAAAAAACAACGGCGCGCACACTCAGCGCCGATCCGTTTTGCCGGGCGAAGACTCCGCAGGGCGCCCGGCAACCGGCTTCAAGCGTTCGCAAAAAAGCCCTTTCGGCAAAGGCTTCGTTGCCGGAGGGCTGGTGATGAAAAGCTCTGGCGAGCCGCAGAGAGCGCGGATCGCCGGCCCTGATCTGGATCGCCAAAAAACCCTGACCTGCCGCCGGCAAAAAAAGGGCGTGACGGAGCACCATGGAACGTTTAACTGCACTCCCAAGCCGTCGCAGCGCCGCTTCCGCGACCACCACGGCATCGCATTGCTTGCGACCGGCGGCTTTGATCCGGGTGGGGACATTCCCACGAAGCGGCACGGGGATCAAGTCCTGTCTGACCGAAAGAAGCTGCGCGATTCGGCGCGGGCTGGACGTCCCCACCCTGGCCCGGAGCGGAAGCTGGGTGAGCGTTTGGGCCCGAGGGTTATAGAGAACGTCACGCGGGGATTCCCGGCGGCTGACGGCGGCCAGCTGTGTTCCCCGGGCAATCCGGGTGGGAACATCTTTGAGGCTGTGCACCGCCATATCAATCCGGCGATCGAGGAGTGCCTTTTCGATGGAGCCGGAAAAGACACCTTCTCCGGAACGGGTCAAAAAACCGGGTCTCCGGTCTTCGTCGCC
>JADGBA010000166.1:0-1787 GCA_015231685.1 Candidatus Omnitrophota bacterium
ACCGAGTATTTGAATATCACCGGTGAGCATGACTTCGTTCTTTGGGGGGTCGAAAATCCCGGTCTTTATGACGAAGGGCTCAAGCTTTATGGAGACATCGCGGCGAAGCGCGATGGTCTGTTGTCTTATGTGGCCAAGATGCGACGGACGGCGGAGGCGGTCAAGGGCCGGATTTACGGACCCGAGCTTCTGGCGTTTGATACGGTGCGGCAGAGTTACCGGAAGGGTCTATTGCCGTTGACCACTTACGCGGATGAGCTCAAAAGCGCGGCGTTGAAGGCCGGCATCGCGATGCGGCAATACGCGAATCTTCGGCATTTGGATGAACTTGGGCGTCTCGAGGCGGGCATCGATTTTGAAAAAGCGGCCCGGGAACAGGCGGAGGCGCTTGCGCTTTTTTCGGATGAGGATCGGGAGGTTCTGGATGAAGCTGTGAAGGACGGCGCGAATGCGCCCTTGAAGCTTCAGGGACATGATGAGAAAACGACCCGCGCGTTTTATGGGTTTCTTAAGGAAAAGCTCCCGACCACGGGCAAAACCTTCGGGGAGCTGGAGAAGTACCTTCACTATCGCGAACGAACCCAGGCCTTGAATGCCGGTACGGTTCTCGATGAACTCCAAGGCCTTGAGCGGAGCGTCGTGGAGACCCTGACCGCAAATGATGACGAACGGATGCTGATCCGGGTCGCGGAAGGCATTGAACGTCTCGCAAAACTTCTGGAACTCAAAGTGACCCCGGAGGAGTTTGCCGAATACCGGAAGGACCGGGCGTATGGCGACACGCGTGTGCTCACAGGATTTTTGAACAAGAAGATCATGGATCTCGACGGGTATTACGACCAGGCGCTGTTTCTGGAGGAAGATTTTGCGGACCAAATGGCCAGGATTGAGCGCTTTTATGAGCTCACATATCAGCGTGACCGGCACTTTGTCGAATCCATGCTTGCCAAGCTTGATGCCGAAGGGGAGACGCGGGCGGTGCTTGTTACCGGCGGATATCACACCGAGCATCTCCGGACCCTTCTCAAAGAACGCGGGATCTCTTATGTCTGCGTCTGCCCTCAGGTGCTTCACGAGACCGACACTGAGCGTTATGAGCGCCTGCTTCTCGGCCAGGCGGCGCATACTCCGGCAGGAGCCGCCGAAGTGATGAACGCCTGGATGACGCGGCTTGTCCGCAGCGGCGGAAATCTGACTCCTCAAGTTCTCGAAGCGCGGATGGGGATTCAAAACGTGCCGCAGCCGGCCCTCGCCGGCTCGAGGATCGGATCCATTGAGAACAGGTCACGGATTCTTGGGAGTTTGATCGAGGGGGAGTCTGTACGGGAAGTCGCTCTTCGGTACTTGCGGAGTTCTGTCCCGGCGGACGGAATTCAACCGACAGACGAGCAGATCGAATATGCGGCTCAAGCGGTCGAAGAAGCTTATACGGCATGTCACAAAATATTCGGGAATTCCAACTTTTGGGATATGGTTGAAAATGCCGTGGCGCTCAGTTTGGCGCTGTACGGAGGACAACCCGTCTCGCCGACCGATGCAACGCCTCTCATGATCAAGATTGCCGGTGTGGTCTCTATTCTTGCGAATGAACTTGAGCCCGGGGAGGAGATATCCGATCAGGTGGAGGTTCTGCGGCTTCTGATGGGCGCGTGGGTTCATGAGGGCGTCAAGGGTGTGGATCCGTCGCTTGTTGAGGAAACGGAATTCAGGATGCAGCGCGACATCGGCCAAGATATTGTGAAATTGGTGCGGGAACTTCCCGACGATGATCAAGAAGCCGGTGCCGC
>JADGBA010000166.1:1797-2756 GCA_015231685.1 Candidatus Omnitrophota bacterium
AGACGCCGGCCTCAGCGCTCACCTCCTCATGACGGCCGACTTGATGTACCGCTTCCGGTACTTGGGCCGGCGCTCGGATGACGCCGGGGCGAAGAGTGCTTTGAAGAAGCTTTTGTCCGATACGGTGAGCCTGCCATTGAGTCTGAAGATCAGCCACCTGGCGAAGGCCAGGCTGGTGGAGGTGATGCGGCAGCAGGCGTCAACCGTGGCCGACGAACAAGCGGCCCAAACGCTTGAAGAAGCGCTCCGGTACTACGGCGTTGACGATACCTCCAAAGCGCATCAGATTGCGGTCGAGGCGTCCCGCCGGATCGGCTTGCATATTCAGGGCATGAGGGGCCCCCAAAATATCGCGGTTCATGTGAATCACATTGAGTTTTTGGGTACATTGACCCCCACGGAAGATTTCCTTTCATTGCCGGATGTGAGCCCCGGGGATTCCAATGTCGCGGCTATTCTCGAGCATTTGCGAAAGCACCTCTCAGATGAGGATATGGAAAATTGCTTCAAGTATGAATTGAGTTTTGACTTGTTCAATAGTACCCGGATGGGCGAGCGTACGGCCTGGACTTTTTTTATCAGTATTATCAAGGGCACGTCGATCCGAAGGACGCCCCCGACGGGAGCCCGCGCTGCACAATCGACCGTGCCTGTCACAGGGTCGCGTGTTGCCGGAGCGGTCAAGGTGCTGTTTGCCGAAGCGCCGGCCAAGGAGGACACGTTTGATACGATTGAGGCACGGCTAAGAGAGCAGTTTGGCGAGGACGTGGAGCTTGTCCGGGAATATCCCGAAGGCGGTGACCAAGCGGCGCTCCGTGCGATGATCGCAAAACATCAGCCGGCGGTGATCGTTTTGCGCTCGAAGACCACGTCGTTTAATGCGGCAAAAAAAGGCGGCGATGAAGGAATATTTGAATTCGCCAAGGACAACGGCGTGAAGGTGCTCATGCGCGCGGGTG
>JADGBA010000167.1 GCA_015231685.1 Candidatus Omnitrophota bacterium
ATGGCACGGGATATTTTCGTGGATGCGATTACCGAGATGAGCATTGATGACGCCACGCAGATCGTTAAGGGGCCGGACACGGCGGCGACTGCGTATCTGGACAAGACTTCCCGCGACCGGCTTAAGACTGCCTTCGAGCCGATCATCCAGAAAACCATGGCGCAGAATCAGGTAGCCAGTTATTATCAGACTCTAGTGGACAAGTTCAAACAGAATCCGCTCATGAGCCGCGTCCCGATGCCCCAAATCGAACCGTATGTGGCCGACAAGGCCTTGGATGGCCTGTTCTATACGATCGGGCAGGAACTCAAAATGAAGCCCGGGAAATTCCCGGGCCGCTGCGGCAATCTCCTTCTTCTGGCCGCGACCCGTTGGGGTACGGTCCACCACGACGGCAATGGTCCGGGTACCCGGGTGCAGGCGGAGAATCAGCTCGATGTTATCCCTGATATCCAGCACCTCAACGTAACCGGCCACAAACGGCTTTTCTTCTTCGGGGAGGGGCGCGGGTTCGTTGATACCGCAAAAAATGACGGGTACTCCCGGAGTCAGGCTCGCCCGGTTGGCCAGCACAAAATTCAACGCATTGTCATCGGTTGTGATGACGCCATCAAGCCGCACGCCGCGGGATTTCATGCCGAAGGTCGTTGCCAGCGCCTCCAAATACTCGTCGCTGAAGATGCGCTTCGTGTCGAGGTATTCGACATGAAATTCGACTTCCCCGTAGGCCTCTCTCAGCGTCCGTGTGGCGGCACGCACCTGCATGTCCGTCCAGGGGAACTCCTTGTGATAGGAATTGACGATCAGGATGTGCTTGGAAGGTTCCTCAGCGGTAAGCGCCGGAAGCGCCGGGGCGGCGAGAAGCGCCAGCAGACCCAAAGCGAGCGCCACCCAGCACCGTCGGACGCGCTCAGAATCAGGAAAAGGAAATCTCGTCCGGCAATTCATTCACATCGTCCCTTTGGTACGGAAAATGCGCGGCAAGCGCCTGACCGGCGGCCTCAACCGCCTCAACAATACCGTCAGCAAAACGGTCTTCCGCGAAACACGCCGACATGCTTGCAGCGATTCGCGTCCAAAAATCCGACCCCACTCTGGAATGAATCCCCTCATCCCCCAGAATCGCGAACCGCTTCGACGCCACCCCCATAAAGATAAGCACGCCGTTGCGGTCCTTTGTCCGTGTCAGACCCAAGCGCTCAAAGAGCTGCGCGGCGTGCGCCATGATGTCGGGCCTGGCCTTGCGGGTCAGATGCACGTGAATTTCGGCCGATGAGACCTTCTCCGCTTCACGGATGGCCGCCACAATGGCTTCCTTCTCTTTACCCGAAAAAAAGAGCGCCGGTTCAGCGCTGCGCATGATTTTCATCCGTTCACCAGCCTCCGCTCGCTCCGCCGCCCCCAAAACTTCCGCCTCCACCGCCGCCAAATCCTCCCCCGCCGCCCCTGGAACCGGACACTCCTCCGCGGGAGAAAATCATCATGTAGAAAAGCATCCTGAAAAGGATATTCATCACAAAAAGCAGAATCGCGAACCGAAACCACCATTCCCAGAAGGAATAATGACGGCTGTATTTGCGGCTCTGCGTGACGTAAGTGCGGTATCGGAAGAAATCCACCACAAAGAATATGGCCACGAGGAACAAAACCAAAACCCCCGCCACCCGCATCTGCGCCCTCAGCGCCGCCATCTCTTCGGGGGTGAGCGGCCGCTGATACGATCCCGCCGCCTCCCTTCGCGCCGCCCGATACTCCCCTTCGCTCGCGCGCACAATCGCCGTAACCCCCGCGGCGATCCCTTCTTCGTACTTGCCGTCCGCGAAATACGGCCGCACCACCTGAGCGATGATCTGGCCGGCCAGCGCGTCAGGCAGGGTCCCCTCGAGACCGTAACCGACCTCAATCCTCATCTTCCGGTCATCCCTGAAGATAAGGAAGATCACGCCGTTGTCCCTGCCTTTTTGGCCGATCTTCCAAACCTCCGCCAGACGGATCGAAAAATCCTCCAGGGATTCGCCTTCAAGCCCGGGGAATGTCACAACGACAATCTGATTGGTGGTTTTGGCTTCAACCTCACGGAGGTAGGCATTCAGCCGCGATTCAGTCGGCGCGGAGATGAGCTCCGCTTTGTCGGTCACATAATTGTCGGGACGCCTGGGTATCTCCAGCGCCCAAGCGGACGAAACCGCCACAACACCCGCAAGAGTCAACCCCAGAAGAATCCGGATCCCGCGCACTAAAACTCCACTTGGGGGGCTTTCGCGGCTCCGGCATCGGCCTCAAAGTACGCCTTGGAGGCAAAGCCCATCATATTGGCGATAATCACATTCGGAAATTGACGGCGGAAAGTATTAAAAACGCGTGCCGCCTCATTGAACCGGCGCCGCTCCACGGTGATCCGGTTCTCCGTTCCCTCAAGCTGGGTCTGAAGCGCGAGGAAGTTCTGGCTTGCCTTCAAATCGGGATAGCGCTCAACAACCACCATCAGGCGGCTCAAAGCCGATGAGAGAGCGCCCTGCATCTGTTGGAACTGCTCCATCGCCTGCGGACTGTTCACCACGTCCGAGGACACATTCATCTGGGAAATCTTCGCCCGGGCATCCACCACGCCCTGAAGCGTCTCTTTCTCATGCGCGGCATAGCCTTTGACCGTCGCAACCAGATTCGGCACCAGATCCA
>JADGBA010000168.1:0-2202 GCA_015231685.1 Candidatus Omnitrophota bacterium
GCCAGCTGGGACGGCATTTTGATCTGGACAAGCGGATTCTCAGAAAACCCTCCCTGCCGGCTCAGCGCCTCCACACTCCGGTCTGTCGCCACCTTCAAAACTTCCTTGATTCCCGGCCCTAGCGGCGTATCCGCCAAAGACGTCTCCCTGCTCACACCCGCTTTGCTAAAAAGCGACTTCCAGTCAAATGCCTCTGCCCGGGACACGCTCATCCCCAGGCTGAGACCCAAAACAATCGCAACACATTTGAGGGCAGACTTCATAAATCTCCTTCGCATACTTTCGCTTGATAACACCAGCTATTAATCTACCGGCCTCATACAAAAATCACGCCAGCCCTCCCCGGGCCGCAACATGCCGGAGAATCATCTGTTTCAATTGCTCCGCGGTAACGGGCTTGGCGAGATACCCGTTCATGCCCGCGTCCAGACAATCCTTCTCTACCCACTCCCCCACATGGGCCGTCAAAGCCAGAATGGGGATATTGGCATCAATCCCCGCCCGAATCTCCCGGGCCGCCTCAAAACCGTCCATCCGGGGCATCCGCAAGTCCATCAGAATAAGATCGTACCGGCTCTTCTTGAGCTCCTCAAGCGCCCCCTCCCCGTCATGAACAAACGTCACCGCGCAATCCTCATCCTTAAGCAAACGGGCGGTGATGAAGCGATTGGTCTCATCATCCTCGGCAACCAGAATGCGAATGCCGCCCAGTCCGGCAGACCGGAGGTCCTCCTCTGCGGGTCCCGCCCCGGGCCCGCGATCAGGTGCGGCAGCCTCTCTCAAAGGCACCGCGAAGCTAAAAGTGCTTCCCTTCCCCACCTCGGAACTCACCAAAACCTCTCCGCCCATCTCCCGCACGAGTGTCTCGACGATGTGAAGCCCCATCCCGACGCCTTCCTTGTGTTTGTCCGCACCCGATTCAACAAACCGCGAATAGGGCTCGAATATCTGAGGGAGTTTGTCGGCGGAAATCCCGGATCCGGTATCCTTGACCGTGAAGCGGATCTGACGGCAGCGCCCGGGATCCGAAGGCTCCCCCGCGTCCACCGTCAGATCAATGGCGCCTTTGTCCGTATACTTCGCGGCATTGCCGCAGAGATTCTCCAGGATCTGCTTCAATCGCAAGGCATCACCGATGAGCCTTGGCGGGACCTTTTCCCCGATCTCAAAACCGCAACGGATCTCCTTCCCGGCCACCTGTATCTCCAGCGTCTCCCGGAGATCATCGATCAGTTCACGCACATCGAACGGACTCGAATGCAGCCGCACCTTCCCTTTCTCAAGTGCCGCGATGTCAATCATGTCCTCGACAAGACGTATGAGGTCCGAGGTCTTGCGCTTCATCAACTCACAAAACTGCAGCTGTTCATCCTCAAGCGGCGTCTTCATCAAAAATTCCGTAAATCCCGAAATCACATTGATCGGGGTCCGGATGTCATGCGAGACATTCATCAAAAATTCTGTTTTGGCCGAACTCAGCTGCTCCGCCTTCTCCTTCGCGGCAAGGAGCGCCGCCTCCGCTTTCTTGCGGTCGCTGATATCCTCAAAGACCGTGGCAAAATAGCCGGGATTCGGAGAAAAAGTGGAAATCATAAAGTGCCTCTCGAGAGGCTTAAAGTACGTTTCAAAAACATGCGGCTCGCCCGTCCGCGCCACTCTCTCATAGATCTCCCAAAACGGCGGCTCATCGGTCCCGTAAACTTCCGTCGCCGTTTTTCCGACACAGACTGAGCGCTTCAAACCCGTGTGCCGCTCAAACGAGGGATTCACATCCACAATCCGGTAATTCACCGGACGGCCCTCGTGGTCACAAAGGATTTCGTGCAGCGCGAATCCCTCGATCATGCTCCGGAAGAGCCCCCGGAAGCGCTCTTCGCTTGCCCGGAGCTCGCGCTGCGCGCGCTGGGCTTCCGTGACGTCGCGAACCACGCCCACAATCCCGGCGACCTTCCCCCGGGAATCCAAAACGGGATTCTGGACCGTATGCAAAAAACGCTCTTTGCCCTTAATCATCAGCTTCCGCACATCATTGGCCGTCTGTCCGCCCAGACTCCGTTCATCGACTTCCCGTACCAAAAGTGCCTCAGCCTTCCCAAAGAGCTCTTCCGCCGTCCGGCCGATGATCTCATCCGCCCGGACGCCGATCATCCGGACCGCCGCCTCGTTCACAAAGGTGTACTGCCGCATCACATTCTTGGCAAA
>JADGBA010000168.1:2256-2678 GCA_015231685.1 Candidatus Omnitrophota bacterium
TTCTCAGACGCTCCTCGTTCTCCCGGACGGATTTCTCAGCCATCCGGCATTTCACGTGAGTCGTCACCAGCGCCAGGATCAATACCATCTGTCCCAGAATCAGTCCGGCGCCCCAAAGAATATACTTGCGGTATTCCCTAAAAACGGAATATCGCTCGTTGATGAGAGTGCTGCCCTCCGGCAGACGCGAACGCGGGATCTTCCAGCGCTCCAGTTCAGAGGCATCAAACAGGTAGCGATTGATGCTTTGTGCCTGGACGCCGACGTCCTGCGGGGCGGCCTCCCCATTAAGCACCCGGATCAGAAGTTCGGCCGCGGCACGGCCATGTTCCTGGCTGGCAAGGAGCTTCCCGCCGACGATGCCTTCACCGAGATACATGTTGACGATTCCATACACAGGAACCGGTGACGCCTCCGAAATC
>JADGBA010000169.1 GCA_015231685.1 Candidatus Omnitrophota bacterium
GAAGAACACAATCGATATCCCCCATCCCACAGGAATATTGACGCCCCAGATCCCGATGCCCTTGACCCATAGAACCGCCAGAGCCGCATGGAACACCACAAGAAGCGCCAAGGCCGCAAGAAGAAGTGTTCCGTAACCCTTGGGGGGCCGTTGTTCCAGCGCCATCCCCGCATTCTTTTCATGCGCGGCGTCGGAGGGGCGCGGCATCATGAGGATTCGAGCTCCCAGTGAGGATTCGTCGCGCGCGGAAGATAAATCGTCCGGGGCCGCGTGCCGAGGTCGCCCAGAATCACCTCAGCCTTTCGCGAAGCGCGAAGCCGGGCGACGGCGCTCCCGGGATCATTTATGTTCCCGAAGCTGATGGCGCCGGTCGGGCAAGCTTGCTGGCACGCGGTGCGCACCTCTCCGTCACGCATCTCACGGCCCTCCTTGCGGGCCGTGATGCGGGCGGCATTGATGCGCTGGACACAGTAGGTGCATTTTTCGATAACGCCGCGCGTGCGGACCGTAACATCGGGGTTTCTTCTCAAGCGATAGAGTTCATGGCGAAGGTCCGCGTACTCATAAAAATTGAACCGCCTCACCTTGTAGGGGCAGTTCTGTGAACAGTAGCGCGTACCCACACAACGGTTGTAAATCATCTCATTCAAACCCTCGCGGCTATGCGTGGTCGCGGTCACAGGACAGGCGGTCTCGCAAGGCGCCTTCTCGCAGTGCATGCACGGCACCGGACGGAAGTCCGCCGTCGCCGTTGCCCCCGAACCATTGAAGAAACGCTCCACGCGCATCCAGTGCATCCACCGCCCGCGCATGGCCTCCTTCCTGCCGACCACGGGAATGTTGTTCTCGGCCTGGCACGCCGCCGTGCAGGCGCCGCAGCCGATGCACCTGGAAAGATCGATCACCATGCCCCACTGGACCCGGCTTTGTGGCACCGGCGCATCGGGATAAAATCCTTCAGGCTTCGCCGAAGAAAAACCAACCGTGTCCTTCCGCGCCCGCTCCTCTTTCTGAAGAACCGCCAGGACATGCCGCTTCGAGGTCTTCCGTATGGAAGCCCCCGCGGTCCGCCAAGGCGATGACGAAAGGCGCAGTTCATTCACGTCAATTCCCGCCCCTTTAAGGACCCGTCCGCCGGAGGAGCGTCCTGCCCCCGCCGAGAGCGTCACCGTCCCCTCGGCCTGCCCCGGCACCACCAGCACCGGCACCTCGAGCCGCCGTTCTCCGGCGCTCAGAACCGCCACGTCACCGCTACGGAGACCTTCGCGCGAGGCGGTGGCAGGAGAAATCAGCGCCGCATTCTCCCACACAAGGCGCGTCACCGGCCGCGGAAGCTCCTGAAGCCAGGGGTTGTTGGCGCCGTCGCCTTCGCCCACGGAAGGATCGGGAATAAATTCGATGTCCAGAAGATCATCCGGCGGCGGGTCTTTTTGGACGTTGATCGCGAAGCCGGACTGGGGCGAAAGCGCCCTGGGTTCAAACGCCGAACCCGCAAGAACACCCTCATGCAGCGTCCGGCGCCAATCCCTCGTAAAGGATTCAAACAATGCAGAATGCTCTTTTTTCCAGTAGTCCCGCACGGACCGATAGGCGCTTTTGAACTTTTGGCCGGAGACCTCACTCAGAATTTTGTATGCCTCCACCCCGCCGTAGAGCGGAGCAACCACCGGCTGCACGATACTCACCGTCCCGTCATAAGCACGTGCATCCGACCAGGATTCCAGCCAATGGGTCGCGGGCACATGCCAGTCGCAGCAGCGGGCTGTTTCGTCCGTGTAGCGGCCCCAATGCAGCTTGAACTCCGCGCGGGCGAAGGCCTTCGCCAATGCAAGGTCCTTCGGCGCCTTGTACACCGGGTTTCCGCCCAGGACAATCAGGTTCCGGACTTTTCCGCCGAGAAGATCATCCCGAAGTGACGTAATAGAAAGCATCTGGTCCGCCGGCTCTTCCTCGATGGGACGCGTCAGCATCACGGTCTTTCCGATATTCCCCAAAGCCCCGTTCATGAGATGGCACATCGCGTGCACTATGGGCGGCTGATGACGGCCCGCGAGGATCAAACTTCTTCCCGCGTGACTGACCAGGTCCTTGGCGGCGGTTTTGGCCCAGCGCGTGGCATGCCGACCGAGCGCGTCGAACCGGGCATGAACATCAAATCCGAGGCGCTGGAACACAGCCGACGCAAGAATTTCGGTGTGGGAAGATCTCAGGGCCAGCCGATGATCTGCCGCGAGACCTGTCACGCTCGGAGTGCTCTCTGCGACATAAAGCCGGTTCATGCCGCCAGGCGCCTGAGGATCCCTCCGTCGGGCGAAGTCCCCCGCGTACCGTACACTTCCCGGTCCGTCATAAAGAAAATCCGACCCCAAAGACACAAGCACATCCGCGCGGTCCACACGGAACACCTCATGGGTATCCTCGCCGAAGGCGAGAATCGCTCCGGCACGGGCGTTGTCACGGTTAAACGTGTGGTACTGGTGCCACTTGGCCCGCGGGAACCGCTCGAAGACGGCCCGAAGCGCCGCGGCGAGTGAGGGCGAAAACACAGGTTCCGTGAGAATTCTCAAGGTGTCTCCCTCGCGGGTTTCCTCGTCCTTCAAGCGGTCCGCCAGTGCCGCGGTCAAGTCATCCCACGAAGCCTCCATTCCGGACCGAAGAATACGGCGGGAGCG
>JADGBA010000170.1 GCA_015231685.1 Candidatus Omnitrophota bacterium
GCTTGAGCTGGCCGATGACGTGACGCAAAAGAGTGCTCTTCCCGCAACCGGAGCCGCCCATCACCACCATGGTTTCTCCGCGGTAAATATCCAACCGGATGCCCCGCAGTACCGGCCGGCCGCCAAAGGTTTTTTTGAGATCCTCTACCCGGATCAGAACTTCACGATTCTCAGTCATCCACTCACCGGGCAGCCATCACCTAACCGCCCGCCCTTTCCTTTACGTTCCGGTGAAATAAAACACCGCCGTCAATACCGCGTCTGCAACGATGATCAGAATGAAGGACAGCACAACAGACGTGGTCGTGGACCGCCCCACCCCCTCAGCGCCGCCCTCTGTGGATAATCCCTTGTAGCAGCTGATCATCGTGATGATCATGCTGAAGACCACGCTCTTGAGAAGCCCCGTCATCACATCCTTCTTAACCAAAAAATCAAAGGTCGTATCCCAATAAAGTCCGGGCCGCAAATCCAGGTACGTGGTGCCGATCACGTAACCGCCGAAAATGCCCGCCATAATCCCCATCATCACGAGGCACGGCAGCATCACCAAAAGCGCCAGAAAACGGGGAACCACCAAAAACCGAACAGGATTCAAAGCCAGAGTTTCGAGGGCCTCGATTTGCTCGGTGACTTTCATCGTGGAAATTTCGGCGGTGATGGCGGCGCCGACACGGCCGGCGATCACCAGGGACGCGAGGACCGGCCCGATTTCCCGGGCCATCGAAACCGCCACCAACGCCGCCACATAAATCGTGGCGCCCATCTGCGAAAGCTGGTATGCGCTCTGCATGGCCAGGACCATCCCCATTGCGAAGCAGACAAAACATACGATCAGAACGGAATTGACTCCCCCAAACACCGTCTGGGCCAAGGTGTGCTCCAGGGAGACAGGCTTCTTCCGAAAGGGTCCGACCACGATCCAGTACAGCGTCACAAAAAAGAGGCGCGCGACATCACGCGACTGCGCGACCACGGCCAGGAGATTACCGCCAATCCATTCAAGAAGTCGAATCACTTCAATCGGGTTCCTATTTGAGTTGCGCGAGCGCCGCTTGATCGTCCGCCTGGATGTTGAACAATTTGTCGAGCTTTGTGATCTCAAAAAGGCTGCGGACTTTGTCGGTCAAATGCGTCAAACACACCGTGCCGCCCCTGGCCCGCGCGCGCTTGAGAATCTCCACGAGCGTCGCCAGACCCGAGCTGTCGACATACCCCACCTTGGCGAGATTGATGACAACCTTCGGGGCCGTCACCTTCTCAAAATCCTTCTTGAGCTGAGGGGAGGTGGAAATATTGATCTCCCCTTGAATTTCCGCCATCATGATCCCGTCTCTGTCCTTAAAAAGCACATCCATCGCCAGCCTCCTTATTGTCCTTGTTGATCCAAAATTTTGACCATTTCCACGGTGCTGCCAGACCGGCTGTACCGGACCTCATCCATCAAATGCTTCATCAGATATACGCCCCTGCCGCTGTAGGCCTGCAGATTCTCCTCTTCTGTGGGATCCTTGAGGTTTTGGTAGTCGAATCCGGCCCCTTCGTCATCAATCCTCACGTATAAACGCGCCTCCGTGAGAGTCATCTGTACTTTGACCTTGAGCGCGGGGTCCAGTCGATTGCCATGCCGGATCGCGTTGATCAGGCTTTCCTCGAAGCTCAGGCGAAGATTGAAGTGCTCCTCCTCAGAAATCGCGCAATCCGCCAAAAAATCAAACAGCTTGCTTGTTGCTTTCGGAATCGCGTCCAAAACACTCTCGACCTCAAATGTCACAGATCTATTTTTTTCCTCTGGTGGGTTACTCATACGGCGCTCAAAACCTCCCCCATTTTTCTGAACTTTTCATAACGCTGGGCGGTGAGCGTTTCAACCTGCAGAGCGCCCAGCTCATCAAAGCATTTGAGAACAGTTCGTTTGATCTCCTGCGCCGCGGCTTCAGGATCGTAATGTGCGCCGCCCATCGGCTCCTTGATCATACCGTCAATGACTCCCAGTTCCACAAGGTCCCGGGCGGTCAACTTCAATGCGCTGGCCGCTTCAGGCGCGCGCGTGTAATCCTTCCACAGAATCGCGGCACAACCTTCCGGCGAAATCACGGAGTAATACGCGTTCTCCAGTACAAACACCCGGTCACCCACGCCGATCCCGATGGCGCCGCCGGATCCGCCTTCACCGATGACAACCACAACCACCGGAACCCGCAAGCCGACCATCTCGCGAAGATTGTATGCGATCATATTGGCCTGCCCGCGTTCTTCAGCGCCGATCCCGGGATACGCGCCCGGCGTGTCCACCATTGTAACAATCGGCAGACCAAATTTCTCGGCCAATTTCATGAGCCGCATCGCCTTGCGGTATCCTTCCGGATGCGCGCTCCCGAAGTTCCGGTAGATGTTGTCCTTGGCGTCACGGCCCTTCTGATGCCCCAGCACCAGACACGACCGGCCGTCAATGGTGGCGAAGCCGCCGATGACCGCCTTGTCGTCCGCGTAAGCGCGGTCTCCCGAAAGTTCGACGAAATTCTTGAAAATCATGCGGATATAATCGGCGGTGTACGGTCGTTTGGGATGACGGGCAATTTGAACGCGTTGCCAGGGGGTTAGATGGGCGTAAGTCTTTTCTTTGAGCCGGCCGATCTCCTTTTCGAGCCTGCGGACTTCCTTCTG
>JADGBA010000171.1:0-2066 GCA_015231685.1 Candidatus Omnitrophota bacterium
ATCGGCTGACGCCGCTTTTCCTGTTTGCGCACACTCGTCACCGCGAACGTTTGTTGGCGAATGCCCCCGGCAATTCGGCCGGCCTCGTCTCGTGCGGCAATCTCGGACTTGACTCCGTTGACCGAATCAAGCGCGGCGACAAAGCGCTCCTGCGGCGGGTTCTGCTTCGAAAACACGGCATCCACCGTCCAATACTCACGCGGAACAAAAGCGCGGATCAGCCGCTCCTGATCCACAATGATGCGTAGCGCAACGGACTGAACGCGTCCGGCGCTTAAACCTTTGGCCACCGTCTTCCACAATAAAGGCGACAGCGAATAACCGACCAGGCGGTCCAGTATGCGCCGCGCCTGCTGGGCATGGACCTTATCCATGTCAACCTCTGTAGGGTGATCAAAGGCATTGCGGACCGCCGCGGGAGTGATTTCCTGAAACGTGACGCGGAACACTTCGCGGTCTTTGCCCAGCTCGTTGGCCAAATGCCAGCTGATGGCCTCCCCCTCCCTGTCCGGATCGCAAGCCAGAAACAGCCGGGCTTTGTCTTTGATGAGTTTTTTGAGCTCGCCCAACCTCTTGCGTTTGGCTGCGAGAACAATGTACTGAGGCTTGAATCCGTTCGCCGGGTCCACACCCATTTTGCTCTTCGGGAGATCAATGATATGCCCCATGGAAGCCTGAACCGTGTAGCCTTTGCCCAGGATTTTTTCAATGGTGCGGCATTTGGCGGGTGATTCAACAATGACCAGAGCCTTTTTCCCTTTGGGTTTAGGCGCTGCTTTACGGGCCGTCATTGCGATCCTCCTCCGACAAACCTCACAATTTCCACCCGGTCCCCATCGTTCAAGAGTGCCTGGCGAATTTCCGCTCGAGGCAGAACACGCGCATTAACCTCAACGGCGACCGCCTCCGGCACCAGGCTATGCAGCTGCAAGAGCTCTTCCAACCGTAGCGTCAATTGATCAAAGTTCTCTGTTTTTCCGTTGATAATAAGATTCATAGGCCTTCGTTTCAACAGGGTGTGGTTAATTCTTAAGCCAGCGCCGCCCGGAGGCAGACGTAATGTACCCGCGCACTTCGAGAGCCGAAAGCGAACTCATAACCTCTCCAGGCTCCAGCGGCAGCACCGCGGCAAGATCTTCAAGCGTTGCGGACTCGCTGTCTCGTAAGGCCGCCAGAACCTTCTCCCATTCAGGCTTCAGGGCTTCACGAGTGGTCACCGGCTGTCCAGCCGCCGTACCCCAACGCATACCCTCCAGAATATCTTCCGGCGACGTCGCGCAAAACGCGCCCTCCTGAATCAACCGGTTGGGCCCTTGTGCCTGCGGTGTCAGAATATTGCCGGGCACAGCAAACACATCCTTCGACTGCTCAAGCGCAAGATCCGCGGTGATGAGCGCGCCGCTCTTTTTGGGCGCCTCCATCACAAGAACCGCCTGCGAAAGAGCGCTGATCAACCGGTTGCGCATCGGGAAGCAGTGCGGCAAAGCTTCCTGATCCGGATCGAACTCTGAATACAACATACCGTTCTCGGTGATCCGCTCGGCGATCCTGTAGTTTTCTTTGGGATAAATTCTCTCAAGCCCGGACCCCAGCACGGCAACCGTTCGTCCGCCCGCATCCAGCGCCGCCTGGTGCGCGACCGTATCAATCCCGCGTGCCAAACCGCTCACAATGGTGATTCCCCTTCCGGCAATCACCGAAACAAACCGCCGGGTATTTCGGACGCCGGAAGGCGTGGGCATACGCGTTCCCACCACCGCAAGAGATTCACGGTCGGACGCGGACGCGCCTCTAAAAAAAAGCACCATCGGCGGATCCGGCAACGCCCGGAAAGCCTCCGGATACAAAGCGTCCGTAGGCACACAAAAGCTGCGGCCGGCATCCCGATGCCGCGCGCATTCTCCGGCCGCCTTTTGCTGAAGCGCCGGATCGCTGAGTGTCTGAATCGCCCGCGCATGCTCAGGGTTTTCGCCAAAGCGCGGTTCGCCGCCTTCCTGAACCCTGCGGATCAAGTCCGGCGGACTCCATGTCGTCAGAAGTGCCGCCGCCGTCCTTAAGCCGACACC
>JADGBA010000171.1:2076-2640 GCA_015231685.1 Candidatus Omnitrophota bacterium
AAAAGAGCGTTCCGGGATCCGCGAAGGCGCCGGAATACGCTGCCGTCAAGTCGCCGCCTCCGCCTCATGGCTCCGGATAATTTTCCGGATTTGAGGAAGGCGCTTGATTCGTCCGATGGTGGCACTACCTCCGGAAGGAACAACCGCGTGTGCGCATTTTGCATACAGAGGCTTTCTTTCCTTGAGCAATTCCCGGATCCGGGCCTGGGGATCAGCGACATTCAAAAGAGGCCGCGCGGTCTCTCCTTGTGTCCGCCGATGGATCACGCCCGCACTGGCCGATAACCAGATCACAAAAGCACGCTTCTTGATAAGGGTCCGGTTTGCTTTCCGGCACACCACCCCGCCACCGAGGGACAATACCGTCTGAGGCTTCAAAAGCAGATCCTTCACCACCCGGGACTCCACGCTCCTGAAATAACTCTCCCCCTTATCCTTAAAAATTTTCTGAATCGAGCTTCGTTCCCGCCGCTCGATGATCTTGTCTGAATCCAGATACCGCCAGCCGAGCGTATCCGCCAACCGTTGTCCGGTCTCCGTTTTTCCGGCCCCCATAAATCCAAT
>JADGBA010000172.1 GCA_015231685.1 Candidatus Omnitrophota bacterium
CATCGCGCATGTAAAGCCCCGTCGGCCCGTAAATCAAAAACGCCTTACGGATCTCCGGTGCTCGCGCCGCGGCGGCGGGGTCAGTCGACAAATCGGTACTTGATGAGTGTCCAGACAGCTTCGAATCCATGTTTCCAGTTCAGTTTTTTTCCCTCTTTATGGGACCGTGGATGATAAGTGATCGGCACTTCGTGAATCCGGATTCCCTTCTTCCGGATCTTGGCGGTGACCTCGGGACAAAACTCAAACCCCCGGCATTTCAAATCAAGACTTCGGATGAACTCTGTCTTAAAAACCTTGTAACAGGTGGCTTCATCGGTAAGTCTAGCCTGATACAATATGCAGACCATGGCATTCAGTATTTGAATGCCCAAGAAATGGTGCAAATACCGGATTTCGTCACATTGTCCGGTCATCCGGTTGACCAGCCACCGCCACACAAACCGCCATTTATTCAGATCACAGTACCTGGTGCCAAACACAACCTCGGCTTCGTCCGCTAGAATGGGCGCCACCAGTCTCGGGTATTCTTCCGGCGCGTATTCAAGGTCCGCGTCCTGGATCAACACAATATCACCGGCGACTTCCTTGAGACCCGTCCTAATGGCGGAACCCTTTCCCAGATTGGTCGGATGGCTTACTAGCTTGACCCGACGCGTCCCGGGCAACAATTGTCGCATGATGATTTCCCGGGTCCGGTCTGTCGAACCGTCGTCGATGAGTATGATTTCCTTTCTTATCGGCACCCGGTCGACGCGCTCAAACAGGCGCTCGATGGTCCGCTCCTCGTTGTAAATCGGAATCACCACCGAAAGAAGCGGCTGCGCCTTCATAAATAAGCCCTCCGGATGATGTTCACGATCCGGACGGCGGTAGCACCGTCCAAATAACGGACAACCGTCACTTTTGACCACCAGTGGGAAAGGGTCTCGCACACACCGGCAACATTCTGGGCGATATTCCAACTCACCTGCACGTTGATTCCCGCGTTACGGCAAGCACCGCATGATACTTGTCGGCCCCCTTACTAACAAGATTTCTGATGCTCCATGGTTCGCTCACGAAGAGATCATCCAAAATCAAGCCCACATGAATACGTTTTCTCTTCGGGCATGTCGTTGTCAAAACTTCTCAAACCCGCCTCGACGCGTCCCAACCGCGCCCCCGCGTCCCGCGCTCCCATCGCGCGGTCGTCTGTGATATGAGAAGCGCCGACTACCAACAAACACATTCGGCAAGCCCCGGTGGTAATGCTGACCGGTATGAGCCCAAAGGATTCAATTCCCTCTTGCAATCGGCAGAGCCGAAGAATGGGCGCCCCCGTTATAAAATTCGAACTAACACCGGCGATTATCGTTACGCGAAGCGGCATATCAACCTCGATCAGCAAGGTGAAACTTCCATAGGGTCCAAAAAGCCTTAATGCCGTCAACCCAAGTGATTTTCTTTCCCTGCTTGTAATTTCTTCCCCGATAAGTGATGGGTACTTCAACAATGGGGCTTCCGCTTTTAAGCACTTTTGACGTCAATTCCGCCTCAATCTCAAAGCCGTCCGAGAAAATCCGCATGGATTTCAGATACGGCGCCCGGAACATCTTGTAGCATGTTTCCAGATCCGTTAGCCGTGCGCCATACAACCAGTTGCCAAAACGCGTGATCGCCTGATTGACGGCATAGTGAAGCGGATGCGTCACACGTTTGCCCGAAAGAAATCGTGATCCGTACACCACCTGCACATCGGGATTCTCGAGCGGCCCCAAAAGCACATGATAGTCCGCCGGATCGTATTCCAAATCCGCGTCCTGAATCACAATGGCATCTCCGGAGGCTTCGGCGATTCCGGTGCGGATGGCGGCGCCTTTGCCGCGATTGAACGGATGGCGTGCGATCTTCAGATCCGGATATTTGGGCTTAAGCTCACCGGTCAGAATTTCGTACGATCCGTCGTGCGAAAAATCATCGACCACGATCACTTCTTTGGCCAACCTGACATCATACACGGCCTTCAGGATCTGACGAATGGTCTCATGTTCGTTGTACACCGGAATGATCACAGAAAGAAGACGGGGCTTCACCGTGATTCTCCGAGCACCGATTTATAATCTTCGAGCGTTTGCAAGGCCACCGCCTCCCATGTGTATCGTCGGGCCGCCTCCTGCCGAAGCGCGGTCGACGGTCCTCGGCGCAAGGCCTCCTGAAGCGCCCGCCGCATGGATGCCGGCGAAGACGGATCAAAATAGGCGGCATGCGATCCAAAATACTCCCTCGTGGATCCTACCTCAGTGACTGCAAGCGCCGTTCCGGCCAAAGCGGCCTCAAGCGCAACCAAACCCGGAGTCTCAAACCAGCCCGGCAGCGCATAAGCATCGCAGCCGTGATACGCGGACGCCAAAAGCGGGCTTTCGTGATCGATTCCCGGGAGAAATACGACGTCCTCCCCCGCTTCGGCGCGGCAACGCGCGGCGTAGGCCTCAAATCCCGCGACGGGGTTTCCGACGACGATCAGCTTGGGAAAACCCGCATCCCGAACCGCCCGGATAAGATTCAATTGATTCTTTCGGGGCTCCAAACGCCCGACGGTCAGCAAAAAACGCTTCAAGCCGACGTGCTGTCGGAACGGTTCCG
>JADGBA010000173.1 GCA_015231685.1 Candidatus Omnitrophota bacterium
CCGGATCCGGGAAGTGAGATTATCACTACGCCGATCACGGACATGGGTGCGCTGACCCCGATCATGTACCAGGGGTGCATTCCGGTATTTGCAGATATTGATCCTTATTCGTACAACGTCACCGCCGAAACCATTCAGAAGCGTATCTCGCCCAAGACGCGCGCGATCATTGTGACGCATCTTTTTGGAAATCCGTGCGAGATGGCCCCGATCATGAAGTTGGCGGCCGAGCGCAAGATTCCGGTCATTGAGGACTGCGCTCAGAGCTTTTTGGCCAAAATCGACGGTCGCAACACCGGTGTGATCGGGGATATCGGTGCTTTCAGTTTTCAGCAGGGCAAGCACATGACTACCGGTGAGGGGGGAATTGTCCTCACCAACGACGAAGCCTACGCCCGCAGAATTCGGCTTTTTGTGAACAAGGCGTGGGGGTACGGCGACCCCAAGCCGGATCACTATTTCGTGGCCCTCAATTACCGTTTGACCGAACTTCAAGGGGCGGTGGCCATTGCTCAGCTTGGCAAGCTCGAGAAGAACGTGCAGAATCGGCAGAAAGCGGCGAGCCTCATGGACGAGCTACTGTCGGGGATTCCGGGTGTTCGGGCGCCCCAACCGCCAAAGGGCGCAACACACGTGTATTGGAAATATTGTCTGGATGTGGATCCGGAAGCGGCCGGTTGCGATGTTGTTCAGATGGCCACGGCGCTCAAGGCATTCGGGATCTTTTCCGCGCCCCGTTACATCCAGAAGCCGTCCTTTCGCTGCGAGGTGCTTCGTGAGGGTAGAATGTTTGGAGCGGACAATGCTCCGCTGGATCAAGCCTCCATGTCGCTATGGCAGGATGAAGAGGCGTGCCGGCGGGAATACCCCGGCTCCTATCAGGCCCTTTCGCGTATGCTGGTTCTCCCTTGGAATGAGTTTTATACGGAAGCACACGTTCGCTACATCGCCGAGAAGATCAAAGAAGTTTTGAAGGACGCCCAAAAGCCCTGTGGGGCAGGTCGCTGATGCAGTCCCCGATCCGTTTGGGGCTTGTGGGTTGCGGAAGGATCGCGCAGACCCATCTGGAAGCCATCGCCAAAGTCGCGCGGGTTCAGCTGACCGCCGTTTATGATCTCGATGGTGAACAAGCCCGGGCAACCGCCCAAAAGTACCCCACCACCGTCAAATCCGATGCGGACGCGATCTTTGAGGATTCGTCGGTCGACGCCGTTTTGATTTGCACCCCACCGGTCACACACTACGACTACATGTGCCGCGCCATCGCACGCAAGAAGCACGTTCTTTGTGAAAAGCCCTTTACGCTGAAACTTGAAGATGCCTTGGATATCCGGGAACGCGCCGCCAAGGCGGGGGTCGTTGTGATGATGGCCTCGAAGTTTCGGTTTGTCCGGGACATGATTGAGGCGCGTAAGGCCATTCTTTCGGGGGCAATCGGTGATACTGTTCTCTGTGAGGTCATCTTTTGCAGTGCCGTTCCGATGCACGATCGCTGGAATTCCGACCCCGCAGTCTCCGGCGGAGGAGTACTGATCGACAACGGCAGTCACGCAGTCGATGTGATCCGGTACATTTCGGGACCCATTCGCAGTTTGTATGCCCAGAAGGGTCTTCAGACCCAGAAGATGAAGGTTGAAGACACCGCACGGCTGCACTTCGAGACTGAGCGGGGAGTTATCGGTATGGTGGACTTGAGTTGGAGCCTTTTCAAACACACCAGTTCTTATGTCAACGTCATGGGAACCCGGGGGACGATCGAAATCGGATGGGACAAGTCCATTATCTGGGATTCACAGAAGAAGACATCCAAGGTTTTCGGAAACGGTTACAGCAAGCTGGACGCTTTCACCCAACAAATCGAGCATTTCGCCGATTGCCTCTTGAAGCAGCAGAGCCCCATCCTCGGCATCGATGATGCGGTGGAATCCGTCCGGGTCATCGAATCGGCCTACACTTCTATAAGAGAACAGCGTTGGCTGAAAGTCGCGGAAGAACAGCATTCCCCTGCGTGACAATTCATCCCACCGCCCTGATTGAAGAGGGCGTGAAGATCGGCGAAGAAACGTCGGTGTGGGACCACGTGCATATCCGCAAGAACGCGTCAATCGGCAGGTGTTGTGTCATCGGCGGACGGACCATCATTTCGTACGACGTCCACATCGGTGACTTTGTCAAAATCAATTCCAATGTATATATTCCCACCGGAGTCACCATTGAAGACCGTGTGATGGTTGCGGCGGGGTGTATCTTTGTGAACGACCGATATCCGCGCGCGTTTGATGATGCTTCCGGAGGACTGGCGTCATCCGCGCCGAATGAGGACACCCTCGAGACCCGTGTGTGCGAAGGTGCGACGCTCGGAGCGGGGTCGATTATTCTGGGCGGTCTCACCATCGGTCGCTATGCCATGATCGGGGCGGGCGCGGTGGTCACCAAGTCTGTCGCCGATCACGCGCTTGTGGTCGGCAACCCCGCCCGGCAGACGGGCTGGGTGCAGAAGAACGGGCGGCCGGTAGAAAGACCGCCGACTCAAGACCGATGATTCGTATCCTTCTTCCGGCATATAACGAAGAAATTGCCCTGCCACGCCTGGCGGAGAAATACTCCAAAGTCTTTGGT
>JADGBA010000024.1 GCA_015231685.1 Candidatus Omnitrophota bacterium
AACCAGATCCGGATAAATTTGACATCATGATCCAGCGCGCGCCGCATGACAAATTCGACGGCGTCAGCGCGGGCGGCGGAGGGTCTGCGGTTGGTTTTGGCGGTTTTCGGTTTGTGCTTGGCTGGCTTCATGATTTCAAATCCTCAAAGGTCGTCATCATCCTGCGGTATGAATTTGTATCCAACATTTCGGATCGTTTCGATAAACTGAAGTGTGCGGGATTCGATTTTGGATCTCAGCCGCCTGACGTGAACATCAACCGTCCGCGCGCCCCCGAAGTAATCGTATCCCCACACCTTGTTCAAAAGCACGTCCCGGTCAAACACCTGCCCCGGGTTGGATGCCAAAAATTTGAGAAGCTCGTACTCCGTGTACGTCAGGTCCACCTGACGGCCTCCGGCGCGGACCTCATAACGCGAGACATCAATCTCAAGCTTACCCGCCCGGATCAGCGTTTTCTCCGAAAGACGGTTAAATTTGCGGAATGCAAAAAAAATCCTCGCCATGCATTCGGACGGCCGGACGGGTTTAGCCAAAAGGTCTGCGATTCCGAGAGGAATCGGGATGTCACCGGCGGCCAGATCAGATTCCCGGATCATGAGGAGGACCGGGATTTCGGTTGTAGACCGTTCTTTTTTGAGGGTGTCGTAGATGCCCAGCATCTCCTCAATTCCCCCTTCGGGGTTCAGGACCACAATGTCCGGCTTGAATTCATACACAAGCTCCAGACCAAACGCGGCCTTCTCCGCCAGGCGGCTGACAAAATGCGTCTTTTCCTTCAAAAGACGGTGAATCGCCTTGGCGTCGGTTCCCTGGTCACCTACAATGAGCACTTTTCCGGTCATGATGCGACTCCGACCAATTTTATACCATACTTGCCGGCCATTCGCGCCATTTCGTTTGGATCCACGAGAAGCGTCCTCCCGGCCTCACAGGCCAGGACCGAACAGGCCGCGGCACGACAACTCTCGAGAGTATCGGGGCCGACCACCGGAATATCAAACCTCAAATCCTGCTGGGGCTTGGCCGCTTTGACAACCACGGCGCCCGTGACACCCAGTGATTCAATGCGGCGGATCGCCCGATCGGTTCCTTCCACGGCTTCAACGGCGATCACGGTACCATTCTTGACGATCACGGCCTGCCCGATATCCAACCGGCCGATCCGCCGGGCCATCTGCAGGCCGAAGCGAGCGTCCTTCATCTCTTCCGCCGTGAGACCCGGCGTGCCTATGGGCCCCCGCGGCGTCACATGTTCTCTCAAAATCTCATGGAGACCCAGGACCGTTATCCCCCTAAGCCTCAGGTAGGCCGCCACCGCTTTAAGGAGCCGGTCGTCGCCCCCGGCCCCCGCCCGGCGAAGAATCGTTTTGGCATCCGTATCCGGACGATAACTGTCCGCCAGCAATCGCGTCCTTGGCATCTTGCCGGCAAGCGCCAAATACTTCACGCGGCTCTCCTTGAGAATCTCAATGGCGCGCCCCACTTCCTGGGGCCCGGTGGTTTCGTAGCGGACGCTGGATATCTTCAAAGGGTCGTCATCGGGCCGGCCGACCGCAAGCGTCAGAACCTTGCACCCCCGCCTCTGAATGGCTGCGGCCACGCGCTCAGGCAAATCTCCGCCGCCGGCAAGAATGCCGATCGGCGGCCCGTCGGCCCCCGCCTTGCATTTGAAGGGGTCCCGCCCCCAAAAGATCAATCGTCCCTCTTTCCGGATGAGGACTTCCGCAAAAAACCCCTCTTGGAATCACGAATCAGCCGCACCATTTCGGCCACATCCGGATTGCCCCGGGCTTCACGCTCAAGTTCCGCAAACACTTCCTCAAACAACCTGCCCGAAAAATAGATGTCACGGTATGCCTTTCGAATCGACGCAATCCGCGCATTGCTGAAACCGGCCCGCCGGAGGCCCACAAGATTGACCCCGCGCACCGCAGCGGGATTCCCTTCCGCCAGGGCGAACGGCAAAACATCCCGCGTGACACGCGAAAGCCCGCCCACCATGGCGTGACGCCCGATCCGCACGAATTGATGCACGCCTGCCATCCCCCCGACGACCGCGTGATCTTCGAGCGTGACGTGCCCCCCGATAAGAACGCCGCCGGTGAGCACCACATGATCCCCGATAACCCCGTCATGGCCCAGATGGACGCCGTTCATGAGAAAGTTATGGCTCCCGATCACGGTCGTCTCTCCCTCACGGCTCGCCCTGTGAAGAGAAGTGAACTCACTGATCCGGTTGTGATCGCCGATTTTCAAAAAGCTCTTCTGTCCGTGATAATCCCGGTGCTGAGGCGCTCCCCCCAAAACCGCGGAAGGGCCGATCCGATTGTGGCATCCGATGGTCGTCCAGCGCTCCACAACGGTATGGGCCTCGAGCACAGTTCCCTCACCTATTGTCACCCCGGGCCCAATGGCAACAAAGGGACCGATGACCGCCTGCGGGTGAATGACCGCGTCCGACGCGATTTGGGAGCTCGGATGGATGTTTTTCATCTACTCTGCCAAAAACAGCATCATCTCGGCCTCGCAGACCACCTTGCCGTTCACCGTGGCCCGGGTTTTGGCGTAGTAGTAGCGCTTTTTTTCACGGATCTTTTCTGTGTCCATCACAATCCGCTCACCCGGACGGACGATACCCCGGAATTTGACCTTGTCCATGGACGCGAAGTACCCAAGCTTACCCCGATGTGCGGGCTGCGAGAGGATCAGGACGCCCAGGGTCTGGGCCATCGCCTCGCAGATCAGGACGCCCGGCATGACCGGATTGCCCGGAAAATGACCTTTGAAGTACGCTTCGTCCTCCCGGACATCCTTGAACCCGACGACCCGGTCGGCGGTCATCGACTCAATGCCGTCGACCAGAAGAAACGGGTCCCGGTGGGGAATCACCGCCATAATTTCTTCCCGGCCCGCCGGGAGCTTGATCAATGTGTCGGATGTATTCGCATCTGAACTTTCGTTTGGATTCATGCCGCCATTCTCCCGCATTAAGACTGCTCTGTCCTCGCCGGACTCCTTCGCATGTCGATTTGCCTGATAAGCTCGTGATTCAACTGATGGCCTCCGCGAACAGAAACCACATGAGCGCCCAAATCGCATCCGAGAAGAGCCAGATCACCCACCAGATCCAACACCTTGTGGCGCGCACATTCCTGAGGCAACCGAAAACGGTTTTCTAAAGGGCCGCCGGGGCCCATCACCAGCGTGTTGGAGGTGTCCGCGCCCTTACCGTACCCCGCCTCGCGAAGCCGTCCCGCCTCCTCGGCGAGGCAAAAAGTGCGGGCAGGCGCGATAGACTCAATAAAATGGCCCGGACTCATCCCCTCCGAAACCACCTGCCCACGCAGAAGAGGGTGCCGCAAATCCAGTGTGTACGTCACCCGGAATGAGTCCTCCGGCAAAAAAAGAATCGCGGACTTCTCCCCAAAAACAAAAACCGGCTCATCCAGGCGGATTCGCGGACGCTCCATGGAGGCCTCGGTCACCCCGGACCGCCGAAACCCCTCAATAAACGCGAGTGCACTTCCATCCAAAAACGGCATTTCTCCGCCAGAGAGCTCAATCTCAAGATCCGTCAAGGCAAGCGCCCAAGCCGCAGCCAAAAAATGCTCCACCGTACGGATGCCCGTTTCGCCATCCCCGAGACAAGTTGACCTTCCCGCCCCTTGAGAAACCGAAGGCAGCTTAGCGCCGTCAATCACCGCAATGAGCGCCCCGCCTCTATCAGCCCGTTTGAAGCGCAATCCTGATCCGGGCGCCGATGCACGGCAAACCAGCCTTGACTCATCGCCGCCGTGAACACCCCTCCCCTCAAAAACGGCCGGATTAAGGAGCTTTGTTCGGCGCCGCATCAGAATTTGCGGCCTGCTTCTTCAGGGCTTTGACATCCCTGAAAAGCTGCGGCAGCTTCGAGGTATAAAGAATCAATTCCTTGGCTTCCCGGAAAGGCCGCGGCGGAGACCCCAGGAGCACCGAACCCTCAGGCACCGAAGTATACACTCCGCTCTGAGCTGCGATTTGGGCGCCCTTGCCGATGGTCACGTGCTGAGAAACCCCCACCTGCCCTCCGAGCGCAACGTCATCACCGAGGACAGACGAACCCGCGATGCCCACTTGGGCTACAATAAGGCAATTTCTGCCTATCCGCACATTGTGCGCGATGTGGACCAGATTATCGATCTTAGTTCCGGCGCCTATTACCGTTTGACCGAATCTGGCGCGGTCAATGCAACTGTTGGCTCCGACCTCAACGTCCTCCTGAAGCCAGACGGTTCCTGTCTGGGGGATTTTGACATGTTGGTGATCCACCTTTTCGTACCCGTAACCATCCGATCCGATCACGGCGCCCGGATAAATAATTACGCGGTCATCCGCGCGAACGCGATCACAAAGGGTCGCGTTTTCGCAAATGAGCACATCCCGGCCGATCCGGCAGCCCTCACCCACGAACGCCCCCGCCAGAAGCGACGATCCATCGCCAATATGGGCGCCTTTGTCAACCACCGCCCTGGGGCCGATATACACGCGCGACCCAATCACCGCGGACGGGTCCACAACCGCGGAAGGGTGAACGCCCTCCTTTTTTAAATGGGCGTTCCCACCGTGCCACAAATCCAGCACCTTAAGAAAAGCCTTGCCGGGATCGGTCACACGAATCGCCGGCTTATCGGAATAAGCGTCTTGCAGCCCCACAATCACAGCGGACGCGGAGCTTTTTTTGAGAAACCCTAGATATTTGGGGTGGGCGAGAAAGGTGATATCCCCGACAACGGCCTCCTGAATGCCGCAGGCGCCGGAAATCTCCACGTTCCCGTCCCCCGACAACTGACCGCCAATCAGACGGGCAATCTCGCCGAGGGTTTTGGTTCCGCCGTTCAAGACCGTTTCCCCGGTCTTATTTGGCATTCAGTAGATCGGTGATCTCTGCGCTGATGTCGTTCTGCTCTTTCTTAAAAAGAAGCACGCGGTCATTAAAGATATAGTCGTACCCCTTGTCCTGACCATATTTCTGGACGATTTCGTCAATTTCCTTCAGGATATCGCGAATCATGGCATCGCGCTCACGCCTGAGAACCAGACGGCTGTCCCGGTCGAAGGCCTGAAGCTCCTGAACCTTTTCGTCGATCGCCGCCTGCTTTTCGGCGCGCATATCCGTGCTCAACATCTCAAGCTCATCGCGCATCTGCTTGATGGAGTCCACCAGCGCCTCACGCTCCGCGCTTTTGGCCTCAGCCTTCTGCTGAAGGTCCGCATCCGCGGTCTTGGTCTTTTCGTAAGAATCAAACACCTGAGAAAGATTGATATAGCCCGTCTTCATGTCCTTGGCCATGGCCTGCGAAGTCCACCCTCCGACAATGAGACATGCCGCCACCAACAAAACCGCGCTCTTCGTTTTCATAGGAACCTCTCCTTTTTTGTCCGTTTAAAATCCCCGGCTCATATTGAAGTAGAACCGGATTTTTTTGTCTTCGCCATCGATGTCATCCAAAGGATAACCCGCATCCACTTTGACCGGCCCGATCGGCGTCTTGATCCGCACCCCGAGACCGACACCTTGATACACATCTCCGCTTCCGAAGTCCTCGATCATCTCTGACACGCTTCCCAAATCATAAAAAGCGGCTCCTTTGATAATCCCGGGAACCAACGGAAACGAATATTCAGCATTGCCCACCCAATACGACTCACCTCCGACCGGATCATTATTGGATGAATCGCGCGGACCGATGCGCCGCTCACGATAACCCCGGACCGTATTGGCGCCGCCGGCATAGAACCGCTCGAAGATCGGCACCCTCGTGGAGTCGCCGTATGCATCGCTGATGCCGACGCGTCCCTTGAGCTCAAGCACAAAGTCTTCCCACTGCTCCCAATACCCCGCAGCCGATCCTGTGGCCCGCCAAAAATCCCGGTCCCCGCCCAGAAAACCGCCGACATTCTCCACGCCGCCCTGCAGCCGATAGCCCTCGGTCGGAACGTATTTGTTATCTGTTGTGTCGCGCGTCAGAGTCAAGCCCGCGCGAGAAAGAGCGGTTTCGCCGACTTCAGCCCTCAGGCCCGACGAAGCATCATCCGGAATATTGTCGATATTGACATTTTCGTAGCCGTAAAAAAGATCCGCCCGGTCGTAGTCATTAAATTCCTTGCCCAGCCGCAAGCGACCGCCGGTGCGCTCTTCGTCAAAGAAGTAGCCGGAGCTGCCGGAACGGTTGAGCTCCCTCCGGTACAAATCAAATCCGAAAGAAAACGGATACCCCATAAACCACGGATCCGTCCAGGAAATTTCGCCCTGGGAGCGGACGGAACCGATTTGAAGCCTCAGGACAAGGTCCTGCCCGGCGCCGGTGAAGCTCTGCCAGTTGCCGGCATCAAAATTGCGCTGACGGATCTGCACAAACCCGAGCGCCTTGTCCACGGAACTGAATCCTCCGCCGAAGCTGAATTCCCCGGTTTTGGCCTCTTTCACGCTCACCACCAGGTCCTTCTCATCCGGATTAGCCGTATCTTCGGTGTCAAACTGAACCTCATCAAAATATCCCAGATTGAACAGCCGCTCTTTGGACCTCTTCAGGGCCGCACCGTTGAACGGCTCTCCCGGATAAACCCTGAGTTCCCGGCGGATCACGATGTCCTTGGTTTTGGAATTCCCTCGTACCTTGACCTGATTAACCAGCGTGATGTTGCCTTCCTTGATCTTGTAAATCGTATCCACATGCTGCGTCGTGTCGTTGTACAGGGAGTCAAACACAACCCGCGCGTTCATATATCCCTTCTCGAAATACAAATCCTGAATCTTAGAAACGCTTTCGCGAAGTCCCTGGCGGGAAAAGGGCGACCCGCTCTTCAGAGGAAGTTGTGCCGCAATTTCTTCGGACGAAAACACGTTGTTTCCTTCCACTGAGAGGTTGCCCACGAGGTACTGCCTTCCCTCATCGATGACAAAAACCACCCGGACGCCGTTTTCCTTTTCAAGATTCTCAATCCGGTACGAAACCGCGGCGTCACTGTAACCGTTCTCATCATAAAACGCGCGAATACGCTGCACGTCCAAATCCAGGATATCCTCCTTAAGGAGACCGGACACAAGCCCCCACCATGCCTCGGACTTGGTCTGAATCCGTTTGGAGAGGGCCGCTGGCGCGATGGCCTGAGCCCCCTCAAACTCGATGCGGCGGACAACAAGCTTGGCGCCTTCATCCACCTGAATGGACAGGCGGACCTGGTTGACCGACGGATCGATATCCACGGTATGACTGATCCGCGCCTCGTAATACCCCTTCTCCTCATAAAGCTTGGCGATTGCATCCAGATCGCGGCGGATCATCTGCTCGTCATAGAACACGCCCGGCTTGGCCCGAATCGTATCCTGGATTTTCTTGGTGTCGATTTTGGAGTTGCCCTTTACCTCGACTCCGGCAAGGATCGGCTTCTCCTGAACCACAAAAGTAATCTTGACCCCATCCGCGTCGGTATCCTGCTTGATCTGGACATCCCGAAAATACCCCAAACCGTACAGGCGCTTCAGATCCTCACTGAGAAGCCGTGCGGACACCGGACGCCCGGGGGCGGTGCGGAGCTGGCTGGAAATGGTTTGTTGAGAAACGGTTTCGTTTCCCTGAATTTCAACGGAAGAAACCATACGTTCTTCATCAGACTGGGCGGACGCGCCGGCCAAAAACCCCATGGACATCGTCGCCAAAAAACACAAAGAAATCGAAACGCTCGTCAGCTTTTTAAGTCGGCTCATCGGAAGGTCCTATGTATATGAAATTACGGTGCAACTGATTTTGCTGCAACAAGTTAATCTTGGGTAATATATCACACCGTCACACGCCAAGGCGAGACCAAAACTCTATACCGAGGCCCCCGCCACCGCCCGATGGGCGAGCTCCATATTCTCAAAACGCGTGAATTCCTTCACGAACGTCAGCTTGATTGTCCCCACAGGACCGTTACGCTGCTTGGCGATGATGACCTCCGCCATGCCGCGATTCTCCTCGGTGGGCTTGTAATACTCTTCACGCATGAGAAGAATAACCATGTCCGAGTCCTGTTCAATGGCTCCGGACTCACGCAAATCCGACAATTGCGGACGGCGGTCGGTCCGGCTCTCGACGGCCCGGGAGAGCTGACTCACAGCGATGACCGGCACCTTAAGTTCACGCGCGAGTGCCTTCAGGGAGCGGCTGATCGATGAGATCTCCTGCTGACGGTTTTCGGAATCACTATCCCCCCGCATCAGCTGCAAATAATCCACGACTACGAGCTGGATGTCGTGCTGGGATTTGAGCCGGCGGGCCTTGGCCCGAAGCTCCAGCGCCGAAATGCCCGGGGTATCGTCAATAAAGATCTCCGCTTTGGAGAGCTTAGCCGCGGCTTCGGTCAGCTTGGGCCAGTCCGATTGGGCCAAAAACCCCGTACGGACCTTGTGCGCGTTCACACGTGCCTGGGAACACAGCATTCTCTGGGTCAGCTGTTCCTTGGACATTTCGAGACTAAAAATGGCGGTCGGCACGCGTTCCAGAATGCCGACATGTTCACAGATATTGGTGACAAACGCGCTCTTTCCCATAGAAGGGCGCGCGGCGACAATGATAAGATCGGATTTTTGGAGGCCCGCGGTCTGGACGTCGAACTCATGGAACCCGGTCGGTACTCCGGTGATATTTTCTTTTCGCTGATAGAGGCGGTCGATCATTTCGATGCAATTCTTGACGATTTCTTTGAGCGCCTGAGCCTCGCCGCCGAAACGCTTACCCGCAATTTCGAACATCAGACGTTCCGCGCGGTCCAAAAGCTCACCGGCTTCCTGTGAGGATGTGTACCCGTCGCCGACAATCTGGGTAGCGGCCTGGATCAGGCTTCGAAGGATAAACTTATCGTGGACAATATTGATATAGTAATCGATATTGGCGCTCGTCGGGACCGAGTGGGCCAACTCCGCCAGATAGCTCGCGCCTCCGACGGATTCCAGAAGGCCGTCGGAACCGAGCTTTTCCGTCAGAGTGACAAGGTCCACGGCCCGCGAGTTCTCAAACAGATAAGTGATCGTCTCAAACACCTTCCGGTGCGGGGGGTGATAAAAACACGCGGCGGTCAATTTTTCGATGCCGCGCGGAATCGCCTCGGTATCGATCATCATCGAACCCAGGACCGCCGCTTCCGCCTCCAGATTCTGAGGCGGAATCCGGTCCTTCACCAGAGGTTCTGACGCGGGACGCGTCTTGTGCGTTGCCAACGAATCAGCTTTCCGCCGGGGTTTCAGCGCTTTCTTTTTTCTTTTTGGACTTGGCCTTCACGGGCTTGGGGGCATCCTCAATCACTTCGGGTTCGCCGGCAGCCGCAGCAGGTTCCGCACCCTTATCTTTCTTGCCCACCACCCAAACCTTGAGCGCCGCCTTCACATTGGTGTAACAACGCACCTCAACCTCAAAAGCCCCCACCTTGCGGATCGGTTTGGAGACAAGAATATCCTTCTTGTCGACCGTAATTCCCTGGGCGGCCAAAAGCCCCTCGATATCAGCGGATGTTACCGAGCCGAAGAGCTTCCCTTCATCCCCGGCCATCACTTCTGCGGTCACCGAGATGGAGCGTATCTTCTTGGCCTGCGCTTCCGCGGCTGATTTAAGCTCTCTTTCTTTCTGGATTTCCTTGGCTTTCTCCCTTTCGACCACCTTGATATTCGACGGCGTCGCGGCCGCTGCCATCTGCCTGGGGATCAAAAAATTGCGGGCGTATCCGTCCCGCACCTGGAGGACATCCCCGACCGATCCCAGGTTCTCCACGTTCTGGTTCAATATGACTTTCATGATGATTGCTTTCCTCTTTAGTTGGTGTAGGGCAAAAGCGCGATCTGACGCGCCCGCTTGATCGCCTTGGTCAGATAACGCTGGTGCTTGGCACAATTCCCGTTGATTTTGCGGGGAATGATTTTTCCGTTCTCCGTCAAAAGCCTCCCCAGTCTCGAGATGTCCTTGTAATCAATCAAGTCGGCGCGGTCCACACAGAACTTACACACCTTCTTCCGAAACACGCGCTTCTTCCGCTTAAGCTTCGATTTTTTGAACGTCTTCTTTTTGATGAATGCCATGGAACACGACTCCTTTGGTTGTTAGGTTAAAAGGGGGCTTCCTCTCCCTGATCCGGCTGAAGGGGTTCCGGGGGAAGGTCCAGCGAAATCTCCTCAAGCGGCTCCTTGGCTCCCGAACCTCTGGCCGGGGCCCCGGCATACTCGTCCTGTGACGGCGCGCCCGGCTTCTGGCCGCCGCGCGTATTCAAAAACTGCACCGTGCTGGCGATAACCTCGGTAGTGGAACGTTTCTGGCCATCCTGCGCCTCCCAGCTGCGCGATTGAAGACGCCCCTCCACAAAAACAGAGCTTCCCTTCTTCAGATATTCGCAGCAGGTCTCCGCCATCCGCCCCCACACCACCGACCGGATAAAACTGACTTCCTCTTTGCGCTCACCCGAAGGAAGTTTGTAATTACGGTTAACGGCCAATGTGAATGTCGCGACCGCGGAACCGCTCGGAATGTATCGAAGTTCCGGATCACGCGTCAAATTACCTATCAGTAGCACCCGGTTCAAACTGGCCATCGAATATCTCCTTGCCGCCATTTAGCCGGCGTTTACGGTGTCCTCGGTTTCTTTATTCTCAATCGCTTCCGGCGCATCCGGCGCCTCAGCCTGAACCTTGGCCTCTGCAGACCCCTCGGACGATTCGGCGGATTCCGAACGAACCGGCTTTTCTTTCTTGGCCGGGACCTCGTCCTGCCGGAGGATCAGAAATTTGAGAATGCGCTCGTTGAGTTGATACAGCAACTTGAGACGCGCGATCTTTTCTCCGGCGATCTCAAAGTTCACGAGCAGATAAAAACCGTCGGCGTGGCCGCGCACAAGATAGGCCATACGCTTTTTGCCCCACTCCTCCGCGGCGAGAACGCGGCCGCCTTCCTTCTCGATCGTTTCCGAAACGAAGCCGACCGCTTCCTTCGTCGCGGCGGATTGTATCCGGGTATCCAGAATAAACATGCCTTCGTATGCTTTCATTGAGACTCCTTTGTGAGTTGAATATCCGTTTCTTTGGTTGTGGTCAATTTTTTAAACCGTTAAATCGATTCATTGCCGCGTCGACTCCCTCGGCGGCCCATACCTCCAGAGCCTCCACCGTCAGCTTCAGCGCTTCCTGCATCCGCCGCGCTTCCATCGGCTCGGGCGGCCCCAACACATAATCCGAAAGATCACTTCCCTTCGGCGGCTCACCCACGCCGACACGAAGCCTCGCGAATCCCGTCGTTCCCAGCGCCGCAGCGATGGACTCCAACCCTTTCTGCCCTCCCGAAGAACCTTCCGGGCGAATCCTGAGGCAGCCCGGATCGAGGTGCACATCATCACAGACCACGATCAGAGCCGCGAGATTAATCTCATGGTCCCGCAAAATCGCTTCAACCGCCAAACCGGACCGATTCATATACGTCAGCGGCTTGGCCACAAGAACCGAATCCTCATGCCGCCGCGCGTCGTCAATCCGGCAGCACTCCGCCGCAACCTTTCCTTCGGGACGCACCCATTCCTTCCACTTAAACCCCGAACCCGCCCTGGCCGCGACGAAAGCGTCAGCTGCCATGAATCCGGCATTGTGTCTTGAATGCCGGTAGGACGCGCCGGGATTACCCAGTCCGATAATGGCTTTCACGCCGAGCGGCCGTTATTTCTTGGCCTCGGCCGCGGCCGCTTCCTCCGCCTTCTTCTTGGCCTTATCATCGGCGGAAGCTGCCTGCCGCGCTTCGCGTTCCTTCTCTCCGATCACTTCCGGCTCGGCTGCCGCGGGCGCCTCTTCCGGCGCTGCTTCCACGTGCGGAGGAACCACTTTCACAATCACCGTCTCGGAATCGCTGATAGCTTCGACTCCCGCGGGAAGCGGCAAATCCCGGACCAAAATCGCCTCATTCATTTTCAGTGCGGAAATGTCCAAATCGATCTTCTCGGGGATCTCCGTCGGCAGACATTCAATCTCAAGTTCACGGATGGGAAATTCCAGCACACCTTTCTCCACCTTGACTCCATAGGCCTCGCCACGTTCCACGATGGGGACATTCACCGTAATCTTTTCGGTCAGGGAAATCTGATGAAAATCCACATGAAGCGCTCCGCCGGTCGTGGGATTCGTCTGAATCTCCTTGATCACCACAATGCGGGGCCCCGAAGCGCTCTCGCCCTGCACGTCAAGATCAATCAGTACGTTGCGTCCGGCATCGGTATGCAAAATCCGGTACAGATCCTTAACCGAAAGCGACACCGAGGTCGAGGCCTCCCCCTTGTGATACACAATCGCGGGTACGCGATTCTCACGCCGCAACGCATTGTTGGCGCCTTTCGTAACCTTCTCCCTCTTTTCTACCGTCAACGGCAATCGTTCCATGGCACTGCTCCTTTTCTTTATTGAACCAACAAAATACTAAATAACAATCGACCCAAAAAGTCCGCTCACCGATTCGGAATTATGAATGCGCCGGATGGCCTCACCCAGAAGGGGCGCCACCGTCACCACCTTGACCTTCGGACGCCGCTTGTCTTCACCCACCGGAATGGAGTTGGTGACGCAGAGTTCATCCAAAGGCGCTTGCTCGATACGCTCCATGGCGGGACCGCAAAGAATGGCATGAGAAACCGCGGCAATCACCGTCTTGGCGCCGGCATTCTTGACCGCCTTCGCCGCCTCACAAATGGATCCCGCGGAAGAAATCACATCATCCACCATGATTACGTTCTTGTCCTTCACGTCGCCCAGAATATTCATCACCACCGTCTCTTTGGCATCCACACGGCGCTTGTCCACCACCGCGAGGTCGGCCTTCAGACGCTTGGAATACGCCCGCGCCATCTTGATACTGCCCACATCCGGCGCGACCACCACACGATCCTGAAGATTCTTCCGGTCGAAGTAATCGACAAACACGTTGATCGCGTAGAGATGGTCCAGAGGAATATCAAAAAATCCCTGAATCTGTCCCGCGTGAAGATCCATCGTCAAAACCCGATTGGCGCCCGCGCCCGTGATGAGATTGGCGACCAGTTTGGCCGTGATCGGCACCCGGGGGCGGTCCTTGCGGTCCTGCCTCGCATATCCATAGAACGGCAAAACCGCGGTGATCCGCCCGGCCGAAGCGCGCCTCAGCGCGTCAATCAGGATGAGCAGCTCCATCAGATTCCGGTTGGGCGGGGGGCAGGTCGGCTGAATCACGAAGACGTCGCAGCCCCTGACATCATCAAGGATCTGCACATGCACTTCCCCCTCCATAAAGACGTCGACCTTCGCGTCACAAAGCCGCGTCGAAAGGTATTTGGCGATTTCCTCCGCCAGGGGGCGGTTCGCGTTTCCGCTAACGAGAAGCAGCTTTCCGTCTTTACGCATTTGATTTCCTTTTTCTTTTAAGCGGACGGGCCGGAACCCCCGCCACCGTCTGTCCTTTTAATACCTTTGTC
>JADGBA010000174.1 GCA_015231685.1 Candidatus Omnitrophota bacterium
TTTCTGTCCGGGTCACTTCAGCAAATTCCTTAAGGAGAATGCCGAGCGCCGCCGTATCGCGCAAACGTTCGCATTCCACAATCCGGCTCCTAAGATCCCGGATTTTCTCTTCCCTGCGTTTTCGGCAGAGCGTTTTCCAACAATCCTCAAATGCCTTCACTGCGTCGGGAATCTCGGAGACCTCACACACCGAGTCGCGCACCAGCCTCGATTCCCCCTCGTTCTCAGACAAGTGATTCAGGATGCGCGAAGGCTGGACTTCCTCCCAATCCTGCGCGCCCAGCACGCATTCGGCCACACGCCTGGCTTCATCATTCAAAAAATCCTGCGGACTGATTCTGCTGCGCGCTTCGGACCAGACATCTGAAAACGTCAGCATCAACCCCAGAAGCATCTTCTCCGCCAGCGTCACAGCCGGCGCCGCTTCTGCGTCCTCAATGGCCGCTGTCACTTTAAGCGCCGCGGCCCTGAGCCCGGAACCGGCGCGGTCCAGCTCCGCCCAAAGCGCCCGCTCCGGGATCCCGGCTTTTGCGGACAACTCCCGGATCCACCCGGCCTTCAAAACCTCATCCGGAACGCGCCGAAGACTCGCAAGCATTTCTGACGACACCACCGCTTTTCCCTCCGCCGTCGCCAAATCGGCTTTTCGGGCCAGCGCCTCAAACTTGGTGTCAAAAAAACCTTTTCCCAGCTCATCCAGGGCGGCTCTGAACCTGTCCGCTCCGAATTCCTTGACGAATGAATCGGGATCGTGCGTCCCCGGAAGCGTCACCACCGAAATCAACATCCCCTCCTCAATAAGAAGGTCGAGTCCGCGAAGCGCCGCTTCCCTCCCGGCCTCATCAGCGTCGAACAAAAGCACCACCCGTTTCGTGTAACGCTTGATGAGCCGAATTTGTTCCGGCGTGAGCGCGGTTCCTGAAGACGCCACCGCGTTCGAAACGCCGGCCTGAAAACAGGCCACAACGTCCATGTAGCCCTCAGTGATCACCACCCGATCTTCACGGCGAATGGCGTCCAATGCTTCATAAAAACCGTAAAGCACCCGGCCCTTCTGATACACCGGCGTTTCCGGTGAATTCAGATATTTGGGAACCGAATCGTCCAACACCCTGGCCCCAAATCCGACCGTATCACCTTTGACGTTCCGGATCGGAAACATCAAACGATTTCTGAAACGGTCGTAGTGCCCCTCTCCGTCCTGCCGCTCAAGAACCAGCCCCGCCTTCACCAGCGTCGGCACGGAATTTTTGGGCCGCGCGTGTTTCAAAAAGCCGTCCCAGGCTTGGGGACTGAATCCAATGCCGTATTTTGAAAGAGCCTCATCCCCGATGCCGCGCTGCTCGATGTATTTGCGGACCACCGAACCGATACCAACGGTCGCGAGCTGCGATCTAAAAAATTCCTCCGCCATCCGGTTGGCCTCGAGGAAGGGCGATAAATCATCCCTTCGGCGCGACTCCGAATCTTCGGGCAGGATCACTCCCGCGCGGTCGGCGAGCCGGCGTACCGCCTCCCTGAAATCGAGGTTGTCGATTTTCATCAAAAAAGAAAAAACATTGCCCCCGACACCGCATCCGAAGCAATGAAAAATCTGCTTATCCGGACTCACCATGAAGGACGGGGTCTTCTCCGTATGGAACGGACAGCAACCTTTAAAGTTGCGGCCCGAACGTTTCAGCGCCGCGTACTGCGACACCACCTCCACGATATCGGAGCGGTCCTGTATCTCGTCGAGCACATTCTGAGGTATCATTCGCCCTCAAAAAAAAGGTTTATCCCAAAAGCAAACCCAGTTGCGGCACCATCTCCGAAATAAAATTCACAATATTCGGCGCGATCGGTACAACCCAGCCTCCCCAGCGGGAGCCGTTTTGAATATCGCTCTCCAACCCCGGCACATTCGCCCGGGTGATCAGCATGAACACGACGCTCAGTATACCGGCCCACCGTGCCATCCCGACAAAGAGTCCGATAATCTTGAACATCGTGTTATTCTCAAGTCCGGCGATCTTGAGCACCATGTCCGCGATGATCTTGAGAACCAGATACGTGATCAGCGCCATCGCCGAAATCGCCAGGGCCGTCGACACTTCAGGCCCCAAAAAGGTGTTCCGATAAATATACTCCGATGACACGCCCGAAAATCCATGCAACACCACGAGCGTCACAAGGTACAAAAAAATCCTCAGGATCTCTTTGACGACCCCGTCCTGATATCCCACATACGCGCCGCGGATGATACCGAACAAAATTACGAAGTCGACCCAATTCAGCGACTGGATATAATCAACCATCGGCACCAATCAATTCTAATCAAATTTATCGCATCACCTTTGTAAATAAGGGGTTACGACTAAACCAAAATGCATGGACTGGAAAGTATACATTACGCTATATATAAAGTCAATGAGTTAACTCACACAAAAGGATGCTATTTTTTGGCTCGATTATTCTGAGATCAACGAGTCCGCCGACAAGCTCGCCAGGCCCGTCAAAGGCACAGCGCATATAGTTCCCGGCGTATCCCGTGAGACGCCCGAGCGGGTCCCGCGAGGATTCAACCAGAACCCGCACCCGTCTCCCCCGCCATGCCTGTTGCATCACATC
>JADGBA010000175.1 GCA_015231685.1 Candidatus Omnitrophota bacterium
GGACGCGAAGTATTTGAAGGCGCGCGAAGACACCTTTGCCTGGCTCATGAAGCACGGCGCGGACCGCCAATCCCGGCGGTTCAACCGGGGGAAGGGTGACGCCACTATCGCCACCGACACCTTCAGCTGGTCCATCGCGGCCATCGGACCTGAACGGCTCTCCGAGGTGGAGTTCGATCCGGAAGGCATCATGGATTTTGCGGAAGAATATTGCCGGTGCACCGTCAACTTCAAGCGGCCCGAAGGCTCCACGGTCAAAATCACGGGATTTGACTTCTCCAAATCCAAAAATATGTCCCGCGGCGGTGTCGTGTCTTCGGAGTGGACCGCTCAGGCCATTGTCACGTTCCGCGTTCTCAAGAATTACTTCGAGGCGGCCGGAAAGGGCGATACCGCCCTGTATTACGAAAACAAGGTGCGGTTCTATCTCAATGAACTTCAGAAGATGATCATCTCCAGCCTTTCCCGGACGGGTCAGGGGAAGGGGTGCCTGCCTTACGCGACGATGGCCAACGCGGATACCGGCCACGGGTGGCGTACGCCGGACGGAAACAAAACCGGTTCCGTTGCCGGGACCGCGTATGGCATTTTTGCCTGGACGGGTTTTAATCCCTTCGATTTGAATTCCGAGCCCGATTTCAGGGAATTGACAGAAGATAACAAAAAGAGCGTGTAAATAAGTTACCAGCGGTGTACAATAGTGCTGTTTTAAAAACATATTTGAATATACGTGGATAAGCATTGCTAAGCATGTCTAAGCCAATGGAGATCTCGTGAGACTTTGTTTTGACTTTGCCGGTCGTAAGCGCTTCCTCTTTATAATCATCGTTTTTGGTTTGATCGGCGGGATGGTTTGCTTTCCGTCAACCCCTCTTATGGCTGAGGAGCTGACCTCGGCGGATTTTGATCAGTTCCAGAGAGATCTGGACGAGCTTGATTCCCGGATTGAGGCGTATCTGGACCGCGCGCGGGAGAATTCGTTCTGGAAGGGCTCCGGCAAGGTGGTGCAATCCGCCCCGGCGCCTCACAGAGAGCCGCCGGCACAGCCGGTCCCTCCGGTGGTTTCGGCCCCGACACCTCCGCCCGTAAAGACGCGGCCCGAACCGTCTTCGATACCTGAGCCGGAAGAAGAAATCGAAGGCACCGACATCACGCAGACCGGAGATGCGGGTGATGTGGGCGGGTCCCGGACAAGGGTTTCGGGTAATTACAGGCTGGCATTCGGTGTGGGGCGCAAGCGTAACTTCAGTATCAACGATGCTAACTCTGATTTGCAGGACAAGGATTTTCATTACCTTTTTGGTGAGCGTCGGGAGAACACGTACGACCCTGCCATTTACAGCCGCTATCAAGTCGATATCGACGCGGATATTACGGAGAACAGCTCTTTCTACACCCAGATCACGGCGGACCCCTGGTCTTATGTCGGCGTGTCCAGCGAAACGGTGGTCAGCAATAACGCGATCCCCATGTATGAGGATCATTACCGGATTCGTCAGAAGTACTGGGGAGCCAATAATTCCGTTGTTCCCCAAAAAGTGGTGACCCGTAAAGGCAATTACATCCAGACCCCGGAAACCGAAATAGACGACGGCAAATCCCAGGGGTTTACAGCCACTGGATTCACGGATTGGGGAACGAGTTACACCGCCCCCCGTATGGATCTGGATTTTGAATTCCGGCCGATCCGGAAGATGTGGTCGGATTTTGAGGGGGATATCTGGCACGCGCGCGTCTTCGCTCTGGCTGATCAGAGTCAGGTCCTTGCGACGGATGATCCGCTCGGACTCTCTGATTCGAAGGATTTCTGGGAATCTTCCGCCTGGTTGGACCAGTGGGTGCCCATCAAGGAATTGGACGTGAGCCCGGTCGCGATCCGTCGGGGACACTACGACGATAATGAGGCGTTTTATGCCAAGGATTCCGAGGGCAATTACCTGACTCTGTTGAGAGGCGCGGCATTGGAAGCGGATTTTGGGCGGACCTATGTGGGCGGCATGATCGCTTCACGGTATGGTTTGTGGGACGAATATCAGGTTCTGGACAACGTGCCGGGCGTGCTTCGCATCAAGCATCAACTCACCCCCGAATGGATGATCGGGGGGTTGTACGGTTTTCGTGTGGGAATGATTGACCGGGAGCCTGACGCGTACAATCAGGTCTTCTCCACGGATTCCAAATACTATTTGAATGCCACTGACTTTTTGTATGGTCAGGTGGCAGCTTCCCGTAATGACATTGATCGTTTGAGCTCCTACTCCTCGGCTTATGAAGGGATGGCCTACCGGACGGGCTTTGTGGTTCATGACGGCGCGGATACCTCCCGTATCACCAAGTTTCACGGCGACATCGCCTGGATGGACACGAAGTTCTTCTCCTCTCTTTCCAAGTACAGCGGGACGCGCGATGATGAATTTTGGGGGAATCATATTTCTTTTGCCAAGACGCCTTATGATTTGGATCCGTTCCGAATCGGTACCGGGTTGGATAAGGGACGCACCGTGGCCCGGCTCAACATCCTGACCGAGGCGGCTGACATTGGAGTGACCAATTTGTTTGATGTGAGACATGTGCGGGATACAGATACGTTCAGCTTCAAGGAGAACGT
>JADGBA010000176.1 GCA_015231685.1 Candidatus Omnitrophota bacterium
TGGACGCAAGCTCGGGCTTCCGGCGCATCTCATGGACCGGCATCCGTTTCCGGGTCCGGGGCTGGCGGTGCGGATCCTCGGTGAAGTGACGCCGGAGCGGCTCGCGATTCTTAAGGAAGCCGACGTCCGATTTATCGAAGAAATTCGCAAAGCGAAGCTTTATGACGAAATCTGGCAGGCGTTCTGTGTGCTTCTGCCGGTCAAAAGCGTGGGCGTCATGGGCGATCAGCGCACCTACGAAAACACCGTGGTCCTGCGGGCGGTCACGAGCCTCGACGGGATGACCGCGGACTGGGCCAAAATCCCCGCGCCTGTTCTCTCGCGAATCTCCAACCGGATCATCAACGAGGTCCGGGGCATTAACCGCGTCGCTTACGATATCAGTTCCAAGCCCCCCGCCACGATCGAGTGGGAGTGAACCGGGCGGAATCCGGCATGAGCGATTTCGTCCACCTGCACGTTCATTCGGTGTTCAGCCTCTTGAGTTCGGTGTGCCGCATCAAGGACCTCGCGCAAGCGGCGGCGGATCACAAGATGAGCGCGGTAGCGCTCACCGATTACGGCAACCTCTTCGGTGCTGTGGAGTTTTACGAAGCATGCCGAAAGAGCGGGGTGAAGCCCATCATCGGATGCGACATCTTCGTCGCGCCTGAGAGTCGCCTGGAACGGTCCACACACGGTCTTCCCTTCGCTTCCTATCCACTGGTGCTTCTCTGCGAGAACGAACAGGGATACCGTAATCTCGTGAAGCTTGTTTCCGCCGGATACCTTGAGGGTTTTTATTATCGCCCCAGGGTGGATAAGGAGCTTTTGAGACGTCATCATGAAGGTCTGATCGCGCTCTCCGGGGCGATCTCCAGCGAGATTCCGCACCTTCTGAATATCGGACAGACAAAGCGCGCGCAGGAAACCATTCAGGAATATCGCGAGATCTTCGGGCCCAATAACTTTTATCTGGAAATACAGGACTCCAAACTCAGAGATCAAGACCGGCTGAACCGTGAGATGGTCCGCTTTTCGCGTGAGCTCGATGTGCCGCTTGTCGCGACGGCCAACGTCTTTTACATGAAGCCCAAGGAGGCCGAGGCGCTCGAGGTGATCTACTGTATCCAGAATCAGAACACCCTGCAGGACGAAGGGCGTTTCCGGGTTCAGGCGACAGAGAACTACTTCAAGTCCCCCGAGGCCATGCGCCGGAGTTTTGGGGAACTGCCGGAGTCGCTGGAGAACACCGTCCGGATCGCCGAGCGTTGCAATTTTGAGTTTGATTTCAAGACGGTGCATTTGCCGTATTTCGCGACGCCCGAAAAGATGACGCCCAAAGCGTATTTGCGCCGTCTCACGATGGAAGGGGCCGAGCGGCGTTACGGGAATTTCTCGGACGAGGTCACGCGGCGAATCGAGCACGAGCTCACCGTCATCGGAAATCTCGGCTATGATTCCTACTTCCTGATTGTGTGGGATTTCGTACGGTTTGCCCGGGACAAGGGTATCCCGGTGGGGCCGGGCCGCGGTTCGGCGGCGGGGAGCGTGGTGAGTTACTGCCTCGGCATCACCAGCATTGACCCGCTCCGCTACAATCTGATCTTTGAACGGTTCCTGAATCCCGACCGTATTTCGATGCCGGATATCGATATCGATTTTTGTTATGAAAAACGCGACGAGGTGATCCGGTACGTTTCGGATAAATACAGTCAGGACAACGTCGCTCAGATCATCACCTTCGGAACCATGATGGCCAAGGGTGTATTGAGAGATGTGGGACGTGTGATGGCCATGCCTTATGCGGACGTGGACCGGATCGCAAAGCTCGTGCCTGCCGAACTCAACATCACGCTCGCAGAGGCGCTTATCCAGGAGTCGCGGCTCTCGGAGCTTGTGCAGGCGGATCCCGGCGTCCGGCGGCTCTTCGAATTCGCTAAGGCTATTGAGGGTATGCCCCGCCACGCCTCGACACACGCGGCCGGTGTTGTGATCAGCGAACAGCCGCTGACCGAGAGCGTGCCGCTCTTCAAGACCTCAGACGGGCAGGTTTCGACCATGTTCCCGATGAGCGCGCTGGAAAAGCTCAATATCCTGAAGATGGATTTTTTGGGCCTGAGAACCCTGACGGTGATCGATGACACCCTGAAGATCATCAAGCGTACCCGGAAGACCGATCTCGATCTTGTGAATCTCAAGATGGAGGACGCGCTCACGTTTGAGGAGCTTTCGAAGGCGCATTCCATCGGCGTGTTTCAGCTGGAAAGTTCCGGGATGCGCGACATCCTGAGAAAGCTCCGTCCCGACAAATTCGAGGACCTGATCGCGGTCCTGGCGCTCTTCCGTCCGGGTCCCATCGGTTCGGGAATGGTGGATGATTTCATCCGCCGCAAAAACGGAACCACGCGCATCAAGTACGATCACCCCAAACTCGAGCCGATTCTGAAGGACACGTACGGCATCATGGTGTATCAGGAACAGATCATGCAGATTGTGAGCGCGTTGGCGGGATTCAGCCTGGCCGAAGCCGATTCACTCCGCCGGGCAATTTCCAAGAAGAAGCCCGAGGTCATCGAGATGACCAAGCGGCAATTCGTGGAGGGTGCGGAGAAGAACAAT
>JADGBA010000177.1 GCA_015231685.1 Candidatus Omnitrophota bacterium
TTGCCCCAATGCGTCACCTCCGGCTCACAGGCGGCGTTGATGATCTCGGTGCGTCCCCGGGCCAGAACCGCTGCCATAATCACATTGGCCGTAGCCAAAACACTCGACCCGAACGACCCGCCCAGATACACACGGCCGCCGCGAAGGCCCTTGGATGAGACCACGACATAACCGTGGTCCAAAGCCACCTTCCCGCCCAGGGCCTGCAGCCCTTTGAGATGCAAATCCACGGGGCGCGGACCGATGACACATCCGCCGGGCAGTGACACCCGCGCTTCACCGAACTTCGAGAGGAGAGGACCCAACAGGCAAATGGACGCACGCATGGTGCTCACATGACGGTAATCGGCGACATTGCGGTTGATAGGGGTTGAGTCGATGGTAAGCGCGCGTTCGTTCCAGCTGACCTTCGCGCCCAGACTCTTAAGAATACGGACCATGTTCGACACGTCCGACACCTGGGGCACATTCTTCAGAACACACGGCCCCTTGGCAAGAATGGTCGACGCCAAAATCGGAAGCGCCGCGTTCTTTGCGCCCGAGGCATGAACGGTCCCCTCAAGACGGCCGGGTCCCTGAATTCTGATCACATCCATACGGCAATTGCTCCTCTATTCCCTGCCAATCACCATCACCCGTTCCAGCTCCTGATGGTCCCTGGCGAATCTCAGAAAGCGAAGGCACGCATCCTCATCGACCCGGGACCTGAGCCCCTCGCCCTGCCCCATCCCCATCTCCAAAATCATACGCCCGCCCTGAACGAGCCAGTCGCCCGCACGGGCAATAATGGTTTTCAAAATCTCATCCCCATCGACGCCGCCCAAAAGCGCGCCCCTGGGTTCACGCCGCACCTCCGCCGGAAGGCCATTATAATCCCCGTCGGCAATATACGGCGGGTTTGCCAGAATAGCGTCGTAGGGGCCATCAAGATACGCCTCCCAGGATTCATGAAGATAATCCATCCGGACGATCCGAATGCGGGCTTCGCAATCATAATTCCGAATGTTCTGAAGCGCGGTCTCGGCGGCTGCGGCGGAAACCTCCACAGCATCCGCCCGTACCCGGGCGCAGCCTCTTGCCGCACCCAGTGCGATGGCGCCGGTGCCGCATCCGAGATCCAGAACTTTAAGCAAAGGTCTGCAGGCCAGGACCTCCGATTCCGCCTCTTTGAGAAATTCCCTGACCACCCCTTCTGTTTCGGGGCGCGGAATAAAGGTGTCCGGCGTCACCTCAAGCGACATATCCAGAAATGGCCAGCGGCCCAGCACATGCGCAAGCGGTGTGCCGCCGGCCCGCGCTTCAACGATCGACTCAATGCGTTGGCGCGCGCAGGCGTCCAAAACCGCAGCGCCCGAGAACACCTCAAGAAATCCCGCCCCGCCGGTCACGTGACGAAGAATTTGACCCATCTCCCATGACGCGCTGTGCGGAAATACGGATTCAATTCGTGCCGTCATCCGGTTCAGATAAACCGTCGCTGTTTCCGCTGGGAGCTCAAGCGCCGGCGGCATCCTGGGCTTCCCTCTCTTTGGACGCAAGCGTCTCGACAATCTCCCCCATATCCCCCTCAAGAATGGACTCGAGGCGATGCAGGGTCAGACCGATCCGGTGATCAGTCACCCGACGTTCCGGAAAATTGTAGGTGCGGATCTTCTCACTGCGGTCGCCGGAGCCGATCTGGGACTTGCGGTTGGATGCCGCAACATCCTGCTGTTCCTTTCTCAGAAGATCGTACAGCCGGGCGCGGAGAATTTTCATGGCCTTGTTCTTGTTCTTGAGCTGGGATTTTTCGTCCTGACACTTGACGACGAGCCCCGTCGGAACATGCGTGACACGCACGGCGGAATCAGTGGTGTTAACACTCTGGCCTCCGGGGCCTCCCGAACGGAACACATCCACCTTGATATGCGTAGGGTCAATCTTTACCTCGACGTCCTCGGCTTCCGGCAAAACCGCGACCGTCACCGCCGAGGTGTGAATACGGCCTGAAGCCTCCGTCGCAGGCACCCGCTGAACACGGTGAACCCCGCTTTCGTACTTGAAACGGCCATGGGCCCCGTCGCCGGAAACCGAAAAAATGATTTCCCTGAGTCCCCCCGCCTCGGTTGCCGCCTGGGCGAGGATCTCGGCCTTGAAACCCTCATTGGCGGCAAACCGCGTGTACATCCTGAAAATATCCGAAGCGAAGAGTGACGCCTCGGCCCCGCCGGTTCCCGCGCGGATTTCGACGACGACATTCTTGGCGTCCAGAGGGTCGCGCTTCACAAGCAGCTTTTCGAGGTCCTTCAGGACCACGGCTTTCTCACGGACTAATTCCTCGACCTCCGCCTGGGCCATCAGGACAAGATCCGCCTCATCGGAATGGTTTAGGAGAATCTGCCGCGCCTCATCGGTGGATTGGAGCACGCGCCTCAGCCGTTCATCGAGCTCCTTCACCCTCTCGAGCTCCCGGAGCTCCTTGCCGAGCGCCTTCATCCGGTCGAGATTCTTCGACAAATCCGGATCATGCAGAAGCGTTTCCACCTCCGCCAGGCGCTTCATTTTCTCGGCTGTTTTAGCCAGAAGCTTCTCTGTCATCGCTCTGATCCCGCCGTTGTA
>JADGBA010000178.1 GCA_015231685.1 Candidatus Omnitrophota bacterium
GGTCTTTCTTGGCGGCAGGGCGGGGGATTTGTCAAAAATCCGGACAGGCCTTATCTCGAAACGGAAGATTTGGACGAACTGCCCTTTCCGGCAAGACACCTTATCAAAAACGAGCTTTACACCGCGCCGGACACGGGCGAACCGATCACCATGATCAACGTCGGCCGCGGCTGTCCGCATCAGTGCATTTATTGCGCGGTGACCGTCGCCTCCGGGCGCAAGCTCAAAGTGCGCTCTCCCGGAAACGTTGTGGACGAAATCGAGGAGTGCGTCCGGCGTCACGGGATCAAGAATTTCTTTTTTCGCGCCGATACGTTCACCTGGAATGAAGCGTGGACGGTCGAGGTTTGTCGGGGGATACTCGAACGAGGTCTCAAAATCCGATGGGGCACCAACAGCCGTGTGGATACGATTTCGGAAACCCGTCTGGAATGGATGAAGCGCGCCGGCTGCTGGGTCGTGGGATACGGTTTTGAGAGCGGTAATGAAGAAAGTTTAAAGCACATGAAAAAATGCGCGACGCTGGACCAGGCGAGGACGGCGGTCCGGCTCACGCATGCGGCTGGGATTCGGGTGTACGGCCTCTTCTTGATCGGATTGCCGTGGGAAGACCGGCTCATGATTGAAGACACGATTCGCTTTATGAAGGAACTGGATCCCGACTTCGTGGACGTCAATATCGCCTACCCCCTGCCGGGAACGGAGTTTTATCAAATGGCCGAAGCGCGCGGGCTTTTTGACCGCGGCGATTTGGGGGAAGGGGATTACGCCACGCCGATCGCGCGAACGGAACATTTGGGGCCGGAGGATTTGAAGGCCCTCCGCCGGAAGGCGGTGCTGGGTTTTTATCTGCGGCCCCGCGTGATTTTGAGGACTATTGCGCAAATCCGATCCCTGAAAATCCTGATGATTTACCTAACGGCCGCCGCCCGGGTGTTTCGACATCATCTCTTCAGAGGAAAGCGTCCGTGATGCCGGGATCCTCACGTCAGGACAAGGCGGTGGAAATCGCTCACGCCAAAAAAGATTCTTCACGATCCGGAATTTTTTTGGAATTGCGGAACGCCGGCGGGCGTGCGGGGGTCGCGGCGACGGGCCGATTGGATGAAGGATGTCTGCCGCATGGGTCCCGGTCGTAAGGTTCTGGAAATCGGTAGCGGCGCGGGGGTTTTTTAACGAATTCGTGCAAAGCGGGTGCGAGCTCGTGGGTCTGGAAATCTCTCCGGATCTGATCGAGATCGCCCGGACCCGGGTGACTCATCCGGGGGCAGTCTTTGTGGAGGGGGACGTGGAGCACATGCCGTTTGAAGACGGGTTTTTTGATGCGGTGGTCGGTATCCGCATTCTGCATCATCTGGATCTTCGGGCGGCGCTTCCCGAGGTCCTTCGGGTCCCGATTGATTTCCTGCATCCCTGGACGCCGGCACCGCTGGTACCGGCGTTGGAGGGTCTCGGGCGTTGGGTCGAGCGAGTTCCAGGTTTGCGGGAGATTGCCGGCTCGCTTCAAATTCTGGCGTACAAGGAGTGATTCCGGACCGGCCGCGGTCCAACGGAAGGACGGAAAGAGCCATGCCGCGAAAGTACGCATACAAGAACCCCGGGCTTCTGCGCATGGCGCGTTTTGCGGATGCCGCAAGCGCGCCTTTGGCGCGCTTCTTCAAGCGGCCTGAGCCGGACCGGGAGCCGAAGGTCGTTCTGGCCATACGCCTGGACCACATCGGGGATCAAGTGCTCTCCGTCCCCGCGCTTAAAGCGCTCAAAGCCCACTATCCCTACGCGCGCATCGTGCTCGCCACGACGCGCCACGGTTATGAGCTTCTGACGGGCGCAGGTATCGTCGACGAGACGATCGTTGTCCCCTTTAGCGGCTACGGCACGAAGACATCCCTGGCGGGCCAGATTCTCAGCGTGTTCCGGCTCTCGCGCGTGATTCGCCGGGTGAAGCCCGGGAGAGTGTTCGACCTCCGGGGGGATGCGCGCGTCATTTTGGCGGCTCGAATTGCCGCTCCGCGTGTTTGGTTGGCCGGCTTCGGGGACACGGGCGGCAGTTTTTTGCTGAGTTTCGAACCCGCGCGCGATCTTTCCTTGGCGGCCTGGAAGAGACCCTTTGCGCTGTTGCCCGGGGCAAGACCCGAATCGTTTGGCGGGCCCGACCGGAGCATCGCCGCGGAACCGTTGGATCCCGAAATTCTCAGGCGATTCAAGAAGGTGGGCCGATTTGTCGTGGCTCTTCATGTGGGCGCGGGCACCGCCGCGAAGTTGTGGCCGAAGGACCGGTGGAAGGGGCTTATTCATTCCATGGCGCGAAAGTACCCTGACGCCGGCTTTGTGTTGATCGGCGATGAATCGGCGCGATTGATTGCCGATCTGTTGGTCCGTGACGAGGAGCTGCGTCCTTATGCGGCACGGATTCAAAACCTTTGCACCGAAGTGCGGCTGGGGCAGATCGGAACGCTTTTTGAAGAGGTGCGGATGCTTATCACTACCGATTCAGCGCCGGCGCATCTTGCGGCCACCCGGTCCCTGAAGACGCTGGGTTTGTTCAGC
>JADGBA010000025.1 GCA_015231685.1 Candidatus Omnitrophota bacterium
GAACGAGAAAGACCGGAAAACACCCCCTATTTAAAAATCATTGTCACAAGACATCTATGGGCCAAAAATGGCGGGGCCTATTACAAATCGTTGCAGTCTCTGATCCCGCCTGTACGGGAGGAGCTGCAATCCATACGGAAGCAGGCTTTAGAGCTTGTCATCAAAGAAAAGCGTTTGAATGAACTGATGGAGATGGGCCGGGGTATTGAAGAGGAGTGGATGAAGATCGCCGGCGGAGGCATTGATCAGCAGCGTTCGATCCTAAAGTTGTTTTCAAAACTGATTCCGAATTACGTGAACTGTCATCGCGGTCTGACCGGACTGAAAGTGATAGAGCAGACAACCATCGAAGATTCGGATCTGGGCCGGAAGGAGGAATTGCTGCCTCTGGCGATTGAAACGTCGCGGCAGAATGAGCAGACGCTTCTCAAAATGTTCGGCGAAAAAATGCGGACATACAACGCACTGTATGCGCATATCAAAGAAACGAATTCGAACATGGAGAACGCTTTTGCGCAGTTGGACGGCACGTGCGAGGCATATGAAAGAGTGGTTTCTGAGACGGGGTGGGCGGTGCGAAGACAAACGCCGGAGAGCGAATTCTACGCCAGTCCCTTTACGGGTGAGCCGAGGGATGTGCTGGCGAAGGTCTTTTCACCAGCAAACTTTACCAGTCAGCTTGCGGACGCATTGAATAACGGAGACTTTGCAGCGGCTGCGGAGCTTGTGGAAAAGTACCGTAAATTTCAATCCCGGACCGAAGAATTGAACAGTAAGTACACAAAGGCGCTTACCCACTTCAAGTATTACGCCCAAATCCTTCGGTCGACGAACCTTTCCATTCTGTGGGATATGTCAGGCGCATCAAGACTGGAGTCCGCTCAGCTCAAAGTGCCTGCGGTGAGTTCAAAGGATATGCAGATCGCGCAGGGCGGATTCACGCGGTATTTGGGCTGTTTTGAGACTGTGCCCGAGCTTCCCGCCGCGGAATTGCCGCCGTCATCGGCGGGCGGCAAAGCGCTCATGCTGTTTGACATTTGGGACATGATCGAAAAGGAAGGCGGATCCTGGGTGGATTTGGATGAGCTGTCTTTTGGCGGGAAGATCTCCGAGTTGACAAGGCAAATCAACGAAATCGCCTCTGAAAGCAGGCTCGAGGCGGCCGCCGGCAAGGTGCTGGAGCTTCTTGGCCGCATAAAAGGCGAGTGGCATGAAAAGAACGGCGGCTCCTCGGATCCCGGTCCGGACGGCGATTCTTTCGGAGCGCACGCGTTGTACAGACTTCACGATGCCCGCCTCAATACGCGCAGCCTTGATCAGGTACCCGGAGGAGAAGTCGCGCTGACGGATTCAGATCTTATCGCGGGCGCCATGGAGATCACCGCGCGGCTTTCGGCGGTTGAGCGGATTCAGAAACTCCTGATCTCTGAAGACGGCGGCAGGACCTGGGCGGAGATCAAAAAGAGCCCGAACATCTCTTACCGGCTCTCGCCGGCCGCCGGTAAATCGTACCAGTTTCTTCTCAAAGTAAAGACAGTAAATTCGCAGGAAATCATCCTTCCGGTTTTTCCCAACATTAACGCGATCGCGTACCGAATTATCACGTATGCTGATCTGGCGCAAGACGCGGTTGTAAAGCTGGCAGAGGCTTATGAGACGCAGAATGCGGCCGCGTTTGCCGATTTGATCTCCAGAGATTATCTGGGCAACAGGGTCTTTCTTGAAGAAGGGGTCCGTTTTGATTTTGATATGTTCACGGATATTAGGCTGAGGATTTTTATTGATCGCATCGAAAAGCACGCAGACCAATATGTCGCTGAAACCCAGTGGGAAAAGTCGCAAAGCCCGCGCCGTACAGGACAGCGGCAGAACACCACCGGAAAGACCGTGATGACGTTCCTGCTTGAGGACGGAAGATTCAAAATCCAGAACCTGCGCGGAAATTTGATTTACGCGACGCTTTCACCTGAAATCGCGGAGGCGAGCGGGCTGCCCCAGAAGGTTGTCGAAGCAATACGGGAAGCCAGGCTTGCGCGGGATCCGATCCAGCCCGGCGCGGGCGCGACAATAGACAGCGCGGAACCAAACAACAGCGCTTCAAACATTCAGGCCGGGACATTTACGCTGACTCAGCAGGAAGCCTTTCCAGGCACGATGGCCGGCTGGGCCCAGGGGTTCGTGTTTTCGTCCTATCAGGTACAACCCTTACAGACAGGCCCCGACATCTCTCACGACTTCACCAAGTGGGACGGGAACCTTGAGGTAAGATCGGGCAACGGCATTGTCTCCCTGGGGGCTGTCGGCATCAACAGCGTGACGGAAGCGCCTGCTTTTGGTTACGCGAGCATGACGCAGCCGGTTGGCGAAGAGACCTGCGCGATCCGCCTTGGGGACGGTACTTACGCGCTCATCCAGCCCACCACATGGGTCTGGGGAGGGCCTTATCCGTACACGGCAACGTTTAGATATAAACACCAGAAGAACGGATCGCGGTCCTTTTTATAAGGAGGCGGGACTTCTTCGGGCTTTTTTCAGTGTTTCAGGACCGCAGCCGGCGAACCCCGGAAAACTCCTTCTACCAAAGATTGTGTTAACGCGGTTCTCAAAAAAAAGGCTGATTGATTTATGCAATACGAGCGTTAGAATTGCGGCATAGGCTGCGCGATCGCCGTGTTGTGAATTTTTTTAAAAATATCTTTCGGCGATGTCGAAGCGGAAGAAGGGGCCTTCCCGCCGCCGGTGATTCACGAATCAATTCAAGGGGTCTTCGGAAGCGGGATTCATAAATGAAAATGTCCGTCGCCACAAATTTTGATGACGTTCTCCTGGACCGCATCGCGGGATACCCGGTGGAGGATGTTTACGGAAAACTTTCGCGTGATGCGGTCGGTGGTGGAAGGGCCGCTTTTTCCACCCAGGGGATCAGCCCCGCCAGACTCAAGGCGCACGTCGCGCATGCGCACCGCCGGGGCATCAAATTCAATTACCTCCTCAATTCAGTGTGCATGGGTAATCGCGAGTGGACGCGCGCGGTATACGCCGGATCCGAAAGCTCCTTGATTGGCTCGAGGGAATCGGGGTTGATTCCGTGGCTGTTTCAACGCCCTATCTCGCCGAAATCGTCAAAAAGCGCTACCCGAACTTTTTCTTAAAAATAGGGATTTACGCCAATATCGACAGCCCTGATCGCGCGCGTTACTGGGAGGGGATGGGCGCCGGAATGCTGGTGCTTGAGTCATTTTCTATCAACCGGAATTTTGCGGTGTTGGCGGCCATCCGCAAAGCGGTGTCGTGCCGGCTTCAGCTTATCACCAATTTTACGTGTCTCTCGCGCTGCCCCATGCAGCCTTATCACATGACGGGCCTCTCCCACGGCTCTTCATCAAGCGATAATGCAGCTTTCGTGGACTACTGTGTCTTCAAATGCACCTATTGGCTCCTCAAGGACCCGTCGCAACTGATTAAATCCCAGTGGATCCGGCCTGAGGACATTCCGGAGTGCAAAAAAATTTGGCTGGCAGCTTCAGTATCTTTTTTCTTTTTTGGGAGGGCGCGTGCATTATTCGGAAATCGCGCCACGCTCTGGTCATCAACGATCTGCTCAGGTCCCGAGTTTCCTATTGTCTATGTCAGGTGTTGACCCGATTTGTCGGCGGGGCGGCCTCGCGTCACGACGCGCTGCTGTCTATCCGTAAAGGATTTGTTCCGGATGAGCTGAGAGAGCAGTTGGACGCGATCGGTATCCAGGGTGTGATTCAAAAAAAATTTATTGGCAGGATTCTATCGGTCGTCTACAAAACGTGACAAGTTGACCGGCTCACGTTCCGCCTGTATCCAATATCATGGATTTCCCGATGTTTGCCGATCGTTCCGGATGTTAGCATTTGTTCAGGTTCGCGAGGCCGTATTCATTAACCCAAAACAAGGAGGTTTTTGTGAAAAAGCGTCAAACCACTTTTAAAGGCAAACCGCTTGACCTGGCGGGGGGCGAGATAGGCGGAGGACAAAAGATTCCTGAAGGCACATTGTGGAACAAGGACCTTGAGGGCATAAAGACTCATCAGTGGTCGGGCAAAACGAGGATCATAGCGACGCTGCCTTCCGTGGATACGTCGGTGTGCGCGTGTGAGGCCCGGGCATTGGCCGAACGGGCGTCCGAGCTTTCCGGGGAGGTCGACTTCATCGCCGTCAGCATGGATTTGCCCTTTGCCCAGCAGCGCTTTCGGGAAAGCGCCGGCCTTGAGTCCGTGCATTTTTTGTCCGACCACAAAACAGGCGCTTTTGGACAAAAGCTCGGGGTGCTGATCAATGATCTCCGGCTTCTATCCAGGGCGGTTTTTGTTGTCGATCGCGGGGACGTTGTTCGGCATGTGGAATATGTCAAAGAGATGACGGATCAGCCGGATTACACGGCGCTCTACGCGGCCTTGCAAAGCGCTTCTGGAGTCTGAGTCTGGGGGGAGAAAGCTTTCGCGGCGGAACCTGGGGGAAGCTGAGCGATTCGTCTGAAGAGAGCGCTGGGAGGTGTTTTTTGGTCTTAATGGGGAGGCGCGGCGTGGTTGGAGCGGTGCCCGCGCGGATACACACGTGAAGACCGTTAAGGTCGATGTCGCTGTGATTGGTGCCGGAACAGCCGGTCTTACGGCCCGCCGCACGGCCGAAAAGGCGGGCGCTTCAACTGTTATTGTGGATCCGGGTCCGTTTGGCACGACCTGCGCGCGTACCGGATGCATGCCTTCAAAGCTTCTTATCGCGGCGGCCGGCATGGCCGAAGCGTCACGCCGGAGCGAAGAGCTGGGCGTCTTTAACCGCGTTGTTGTCCGGGGCCGTGATGTTATGGGGCGCGTCCGCCGTGAGAGGGACCGGTTTGTGGCGTTTGTCATGGATGACATTCATGACTTGAAAAACAAAAAACTTCTGATCGAGGAGAAGGCTGAGTTCGCGGAAGCCGGCGTTTTAAGGGCCGGCTCCTGGCGGATTGAAGCCGGCTCGATTGTTGTCGCCTCCGGATCCGAGCCCTTTATCCCTCCGGTTTATCGTGAGTTGGGAAACATGGTGATGACCCACGAGAATTTTTTTGATATGGAGGATCTTCCCGGAAGCGTTCTGGTTGTAGGCGCGGGCCTTGTGGGGCTTGAGCTGGGGCAGGCGCTTCATCGTCTGGGAGTCCGCGTCAGGGTATTGGGTCTTCAGGGGAGGGTGGGTTTTTTGAAGGACTCCGGTCTCAAGGACGAGGCGGCGGGGATTTTGAACCGGGAATTTCCGGTTCATACGGAACACAAACTATTGGAAGTTCGGAAACACCATACAGGCGTGCGTATCCGTTTTGAGGACGAGAGAGGCGATGTCCGTGAGGACGTTTTTGAAAGGGTGCTATGCGCAGCCGGCCGCAAGCCCCGTTGGAGCGGTCTTTGTCCCGAGAAGGCCGGGATCAGTCTCAACGAAAAGGGTCTCCCCGAAATCTGCACGCGGACTCTGCATATCAAGGACACCCGAGTTTTTGCGGCCGGTGACGTCAACGGCATCCGCCCGGTATTGCATGAAGCGTCCCTTGAAGGACGTGTCGCCGGCAATAATGCCGCCAGTTTTCCTGAGATGCGGGGCGTGAATCCCAAAACAGCTCTGAACATACTTTTTACGGATCCGCAGATGGCTTCGGTGGGTGATGTGCCTGAACCGGCGGATTCAGGCATTGCCGTTGCGGGAGTCTCGTTCGCCTCCCAGGGCAGGTCGAGGATCATGAATGAGAATCGCGGGAGAATCCTGTTGTACGCGGATCGTGCTACCGGGACCCTCAGAGCCGCGGAACTCGTCACCCCTCGCGCTGAACACCTGGCGCATGAAATCGCCTGGATGATCGGGAGCAATGCCGGAGTCGGGGAGCTGCTCTCTCGGCCTTTTTATCATCCGACTTTTGAGGAGGGGCTTCATACGGCTCTGGAGAACCTGCATGAGGCTCTTTTCCGTAACGGACAACACGGGGACGCTTAGACTGGGAATCGCCGCAAAAAGGGGAATACAAAAGTGGTCACGACAAAAAAGGATCCGGTATGCGGCATGGACGTTGATGAGCGGACCGGAAAAAAAATTGAGGCAGAAGGCGACACGCATTACTTTTGCAGTGATCGATGCCGGGACAAGTTTGTGCAGGGCCATCAGAAGGCATCCCGAAGCAATAGTGGGCGGAAGCCTTCCGCGTCGGAAGGGACGCGATATTCCTGCCCCATGCACCCGGAAGTTAAACAGAATCATCCGGGCGACTGTCCGAAGTGCGGAATGGCTCTGGAGGCGGAGAACCCCATAGGGGGGGGGAGTGAGGAGAATGGGGAGAAAAGCGGGGAGATAGGAACGCTTTCCCGTAAATTCCGGACAGGACTCATTCTAGGGCTTCCGGTTGTGCTTCTGGCCATGGAGGAAATGATCCCCGCCGTTCGATTCGAATTTATTTCTCACAGCGTATCAGGATGGATACAACTCGTTTTGGCAACGCCGGTTATTTTTTGGGCCGGCGGATTTTTCTTTGTCCGTGCCTGGCGTTCTGTTGTGAATCGAAGCCCCAATATGTTCACCCTTATCGCTATGGGCGTGGGCGCCGCGTATTTTTATAGTGCGGCAGCGGTTCTTTTTCCGCAAATGTTCCCTGAGTCCTTAAAAGAGCATGGGAGGCTGGGACTGTATTTGAGGCGGGTGTGGTGATTACTGTGCTGGTCATTTTGGGCCAATATCTGGAGGCCAGGCCCAGCGCAGCCGGGCCCCCATCCAGGGGATGGCGGATAAAGTGGCGGGTTTTTTTGTGCCCATCGTCATTGTTATTGCCGTCCTGGCCTTTATCATTTGGGCGTTATGGGGTCCGCAGCCGTCGCTGGCTTATGCCCTGGTGAATGCCATTGCCGTATTGATTATCGCCTGCCCCTGCGCGTTGGGATTGGCCACGCCCATGTCCATCATGGTCGGTGTCGGACGGGGGGCCCAATCAGGCATATTGATCAAAAACGCCGAAGCCATCGAAAAAACCGAGAAGATCACGCATGTGTTGACGGACAAGACCGGAACGCTGACGGAAGGAAAACCGCGTGTTACAGCCGTTGAGCCGGCGGAAGATATTGATTAAGAAGCGCTTCTTTCGGTGGCCGGTTCCTTGGAGCAGCCAAGTGAGCATCCGCTGGCCCGCGCCGTGCTCGACTACGCCAAAGAAAAACAAGCCGCCCTTAAAGACATCGGGGATTTTGATTCCGTGACCGGCGGAGGGGTCAAGGGGAAGCTGGAGAACCATGAGGTGTGTTTGGGGAAACAAAAATTTATCGCCAGCTTCGGGGTGAATTTGCGTCATGGTTTGCAGGACAAGGCGGTGGCCATGCAGGAGAGGGCGCAGACGGTGGTTTGGGTGGCGCGCGACAAGAAGGTGCTTGGTATTCTCGGGATTTCCGATCCAATCAAAAACAGCACGTCTTCCGCCATCCGGGAGCTCCACAATCTCGGACTCAAGGTGATAATGCTGACAGGTGATAATCAAAAGACAGCCCAGGCGATCGCCAAAGAACTCAACATTGACGATGTCAGGGCCGGGTTGGAGCCGCGGGACAAGCAGGAAATCGTCAAAGAACTGACCAAAAATGGCGCCCTCGTCATGATGGCGGGAGACGGCATCAATGACGCGCCGGCATTGGCGCAGGCGGAGGCCGGAGTGGCGATGGGCACAGGGACGGATGTTGCCATCGAGAGCGCGGGAATCACATTGGTGAAAGGGGATTTGAACGGAATCGTCAAAGCGGTAAGACTCAGCCGGTCCGCCATGCGGAACATCCGGCAGAATTTTTTCTTTGCCTTTGCCTTTACCTATAACGCGATAGGTATTCCGATTGCCGCCGGTATTTTGTACCCGGTTTTTGGGTTGCTGCTTAACCCGATGATCGCGGGAGCGGCGATGAGTTTCAGTTCGGTGTCTGTTGTCGGTAATTCTTTGAGGTTACGGGCCACCTCTTCTCCCGCCTAAAGGGGAGAGCGCCCCGCCATCTTCTGGTGGACCGGGGAGCAGGCTTGTACATATGCCCCTGGATGTGTCGACAGTAGTGTTTTCCCTAATCCGAATTAGGGTTATACCCCATTCCGAAATTGTCTCCTTCGGCGCGACAATTTATATCGTACACAAGGCCGCATTGAGGCGGTTTAGCATACGAACAGATATGGAAAAATTTCTTGCCTGGACGGCATCTATGAAGCGCGAAGAGCAAAATTTGAACAAGGGAGAGGTTTCCTGTCCACGCGCCTTCGCCCTTCTTTTTAAAAAATAATATTCGAAGGGCTGATTGACTTTTTGGGGCTGGAATCTGCGGTGGATTTTTTTCCGGTTCCAAGATCGGTGACGACCGTCCGAATGGACCACGACCCGGAACGAAACACAACATAACGCAAGGAGAAGCGGCATGATGATTCTGCAAAAAATTAAATCTGAAGGTCTGGCGCATCTGTCCTACATCCTGGGGGACGGTGACGAAGCGATCGTGATCGATCCGCGGCGTGACTGCGATGTCTATCTCGATATTGCTGCGCGCCAGGGGATGCGTATTACACATATCTTCGAAACTCACCGTAATGAAGACTATGTAGCCGGGTCACTGGATCTGGCACGGCTAAGCGGCGCGGTCATTCACCACGGAGCGGCGATGGCATTCGCGTATGGCCAAAGCACGCGCGAAGGCGACACATTCGACCTGGGCGACCTGCGGCTCCGTGTCCTGGAAACGCCTGGACACACCATGGAGAGCATCTCTCTGGTGGTGACGGATCGCAACTTCGGCGGCACGCCTGTGGGTGTATTCACCGGCGACGCCTTGTTCGTTGGTGATGTCGGGCGCACCGATTTTTATCCGGATCGCGAGCGTGAGGTGGCCGGCATGCTCTACGACAGCATTTTTAATAAACTCCTGCCCTTGGGGGATCAGACCATCATCTACCCCGCACACGGAGCCGGTTCGGTCTGCGGAGACAATATGGCCTCGCGTGAGTTCTCGACGATCGGGCATGAACGACAGCACAATCCGGCGCTGCAGAATACCGACCGCGAGAGCTTCATCGACTACAAGGTGGCCGAACACCACGATCAACCCGCCTATTTCCGTTTGATGGAGCATTACAACATGGAGGGAGCTCCACCTTTGGGTGAATTGCCGCGTCCCCGTCCTTTGACGCCCGAGCAGGTGGCGCAGGCCGTGAAGCAAGGGGCTGTTATCGTCGACCTGAGAAGTCCCGAGGCATTCGCGGGAGCCTTCATTCCGGGAAGTCTCGCGATGCCTCTCGATATGCTTCCGGCCTATGCGGGTTATCTGCTGGACTACGAACATGACCTGATCCTTGTGCCCGAAACGCTGGAACAGATACCGACGGCTGTGCGCTATCTGATCCGTATGGGTTTTGAGCGTCTGCCCGGCTATCTGAGAGGCGGCATGCACGTCTGGGAGATCAGTGGCCGGCCGTATGACCGTATCGGTGCCGTGCATGCCTCGACATTGGAACGCCGGATCAAGGTCAACGGGGCCTTCACACTGCTGGATGTCCGCAAGATTACCGAATTCACGGCTGAAAAACGCAAAGCACATCTTTCTGGGGGATTTGCAGGAGCGCCTGGAAGAAATCGACAAGGCCAGGCCGGTTGTGACATTTTGCGGCAGCGGACGCCGCGCCATCATTGCCGCATCGATCCTGAAGCGGCATGGCTTTGAACAGGTTGAGGACAGCCTGGGATCGATGGAAGCCTGCGAAAACATCGGTTGTTCGATTCAGAGAGGATGAGGAGGTGATCATGAGCACGGTGATTGATGCGCTTCGCGACCCAAGCTGGTCGCCGTACGTGGTGGGGGCCGGAATCGGCGTTCTTTCGTGGCTAACCTTCCTTTTCTCAGACCACCCGCTGGGGATCTCAACCGCTTTTGCCAAAACCGCCGGGATGATCGAGAAAGCGGTTCGCGGCCCCAAGGTCTCAAAAAAGCTTTATTACCAGGAGAATCAGCCGGGCATTGATTGGGGATGGATGCTGGTGATCGGTGTATTCATCGGCGCGCTGGTGTCCGCCTGGATATCCGGCCGGTTCCGGTTGGAGTGGGTGCCGTCGATGTGGGAGGAGGCCTTCGGCGCCAACATATTTGTACGGCTGGCCGCGGCCGTTGCCGGAGGGATCTGTGTCGGGTTCGGCGCGCGCTGGGGAAACGGATGCACAAGCGGTCACGGCATCAGCGGCACCATGCAACTCGTGCTGGGGAGCTGGCTGTCCGCAGCTTGTTTCTTCATCGGCGGTGTTGGCATTGCCATGTTGATGTATCGCTAAATCCAAAAGGAAGGGGTCACGACATGATTGACGCGCTCCACAACAACAAACGCCTGCAGTTGATGCTGGGCCTTTTGTTCGGGTTCTGCTTCGGTTTTTTGCTGCAGAAGGGCCGTGTGTGTGATTATGAAGTCATCATGCGGCAGCTCCTGCTGCGGGACTTCACCGTGCTGAAGGTCATGCTGAGCGCCATTGTGACGGGCATGGCCGGTGTCTATGCCATGCGCGAAGCGGGCTGGATCAAGTTGCACAAGAAGGCGGGATCGCTTGGAGCCAATATCCCGGGACCGTTGATCTTCGGGATCGGGTTCGGCCTGCTGGGTTACTGTCCCGGCACCTCGGTGGGCGCGGTTGCGCACGGGGCGCTGGATGCGCTGGTCGGCGGCATCGCCGGCATCATGATCGGGGCCGGTCTGTATGCGGCGGTTTATCCGAAACTCAAAGAACACGTTCTGAACATCGGCGACTTTGGAGACAAGACGTTGATTGACGTCTTTGCCGTTCGCAACCCCTGGGCGGTCATTCTTCCCGTGGCGGCGATCATCGTGCTGGTCTTGCTTGTCCTGGAAAAGATGGGGCTGTAATGATGCCGATATTTGAACCCCCCACACCCAAGCCATGACGCCGGATATCGCTCTGGTTCTTGCTGTGCTCGGGGTCACGATTCTGCTGTTCGTGACCGAGGCTCTGCGCGTCGATGTGATTGCCATAACCATCATGGTGGCATTGCCGTGGCTGGGATTGATCCAGCCGGCAGAGGCCTTTTCCGGTTTGGCCAGCAATGCCGTTGTCGCCGTGATTGCGGTGATGATCGTGAGCCACGGCCTGGATCGCTCCGGGGTTGTCGGGTACATTACCCGCCCCGTTTTGCGGGCAGCGGGAACCAGCGAACGCAAGATTGTCGCGATGTTCTCGGCGGCCGCGGCGGGCATCTCCGCTCTCTTGCAGAATATTGGCGCGGCGGCGCTGCTGCTGCCCGCCCTTCTGCGTATCTCAAAAAAGACCAGGATTCCGGCGGCGCGGCTATTGATGCCGATGGGCTTTGTTGCCATTTTGGGCGGCACCCTGACCCTTGTGGGTTCCGGCCCGTTGATTATTCTCAACGATCTGTTGGGCCAAGCCGGCCTGGCGCCGTATGGCCTGTTCAGCGTGACCCCGATCGGCTTGGTTTTGGTTGCCGGAGGAATTATCTACTTCCTGATTCTGGGCAAGACCGTGCTGCCTGCGCGGACTGCGCAGGCCGCGCCGGAAGGTGACACGCCCGAATCGCCGCAGCATGAGATGATCCAAACATGGCAACTCCCCGATACCATGCGGCGTTGCGTCATCCCGGCGGGAAGCCGTCTTGCGGGAATGACACGTGAAGAAGTGGGGCTCTGGAACACGTACAGGCTGCACGTCCTCTCGCTCACGCAGGACCGTGACGTTGTCCACGCGCCCTGGCGATTCACACGTTTTTCCGCAGGACAAGAACTCCAGCTTCTGGGAGAAGAAGATGACTTCAAGCGTTTTGTTGATGATTACGCGCTCACCGCGACATCGCTGTCCCGCTCGGGGCAAGGAGGTACGGAATCAGCGGGTTTCGCGGAGCTTGTGATTCCGCCGCACTCGTCCATCCCCGGGAAGACGATGCGCCAACTTGCACTGCGCAACACACATGGTGTTGAGCCGATCATCCTCCTCAGCGCCAAACAGCAGCATCGCGGCGATTTCTCCGACATTCCCCTCGGCGTGGGCGATGTCATCGTTGCTTACGGGCCTTCTGAGAACCTTCTCGCGATGGGAGATAATCAACAATTCGCTCTGCTGACAACAGTTGAACTACCGGAAAAAGCGTCCGCCCGCAAGCCTCTGCGCGCCGTGTTGTGTGCCGCGGTCGCTGTTGTGCTGGCGCTCTCCGGCGCGCACCTTTCGGTCGCGTTGTTCAGCGGCGCGCTCGGCATGATTCTTTTGAGGGTCATGCCGATGGATGACGCTTACAAGGCCGTTGACTGGCGGACAGTCTTCCTTCTCGCGGGGCTGATTCCGCTTGGGGTCGCCATGGAAAAGACAGGCGGGGCGGAGTTCATTGCCTCCGGCATGATGCGGCTGCCCCACGGTGGTTACCCGCTTGTCATTCTGACCGGGGTTGCGATACTGGCAACGCTTTTTTCGCTGTTCATGTCAAACGTCGCGGCCACCGTCTTGCTGGTTCCGCTGGTGGTTTCCATCGGCCAATCGTCCGGCATCTCGCCCCGCGCGCTGGCGCTTTTGGTTGCCGTCGCGGCATCCAACTCTTTTGTGCTGCCGACACATCAGGTCAATGCGTTGTTGATGGGCCCGGGAGGCTATCACAACCGGGACTACGTTCGGGCGGGCAGCATCATGAGCATTCTCTTCATCGTGATTGCCGTTGGCCTGGTTTATTCCTTTTATCTATAAGAAAGGACTGGCTATGAATGAGATCGTCAACGGACTGGCGCAATACGCGGCTTATTTTTTGGAAACCATCGCCATCGGCGTTATTCTTGTCGGCAGCATACGGTCCCTCGTGCCCTATGCCGCGCATTGCATGTTTTCCAGGCAGTGTCTCGGAGAATTCACCGCTACGCGGATACGGCTTGGACATGCCCTGTCGC
>JADGBA010000179.1 GCA_015231685.1 Candidatus Omnitrophota bacterium
TGTGTCGGATGGTGCATGGGGTGCTCGGGTCCCAGACAGAAATTCAGGCGATTGTGGTGGCCGGAAACAACGCGGATCTCAAAGCCCGGATTGATCGCCTTGCGGATTCAGACCGGATCCTTTCGCTGGGTTTTGTGGATGATATGGATCTCTTGATGGACGCGGCCGATATTGTCGTGGGGAAGGCGGGAGGGCTGACGGTTTCTGAATCTCTGGCGAAGAAGAAGCCGCTCTTCATCGTGAACCCCGTTCCCGGACAGGAAGAGTTCAATACGCGGATTTTGAGCCGCGCCGGAGCCGCTGTCTGGGTGCGGGATCTTTCGGCTCTGGACGGAATGATCAGTCAATACATGAATGATTCCGCGCGCCGCGCGCAGATTCAGAGAGCCATACTGGACTATTCGCATCCCGACGCCGCCCGGCAGATTGCCGCGGATTTAATCCAATGAACGAACGCAGAATTTTGAAACAATCCCGTGACGTGGAGGCGTATTTTGCGGGTCCGTTCCACCCTGATCCATCCGGCATCGCCACGCAGGAACGTCCGGGCACAACGGACGTTGCTGCAAACGGCTGGGAATCATTGGAGGCGGATGCGCTCGCATGCGGCGCATGCGCCCTGGCTCAGACACGGCGGAATGTCGTTTTGGGTGAAGGCAGCCGGGCGGCGGAGCTCATGTTTGTCGGAGAGGCTCCCGGATTCGATGAAGATGCGCAGGGGAGGCCCTTTGTCGGAAAAGCGGGACAGCTTTTGGACAGGATTATCGAAGCCATGGGATTTCGGAGAAAGGATGTGTATATCGCCAATTGTCTCAAGTGCCATCCTCCGCAGAACCGGAACCCGCTGCCGGAGGAAATTGCCGTATGCCGGCATCTTCTGGACCGGCAGGTGGACCTCGTGCAGCCGCGGGTGGTCTGTGCGCTCGGAAAATTTGCGGCCCAGACGCTTTTGGGGTCTGACGAGCCTATCTCACGCTTGAGGGGGCGGTTTTTTGAATACCGCGGACGTAGGCTGATAGCGACCTTTCATCCGGCGTATCTCCTGAGAAATCCGTCCGACAAAAAGATTGTGTGGAGCGACATGCGCATGATCCTGGCGGAGCTTGGGCGCACGCCTCCGGCAAGGAAATAGATCGTGGAATCGCCGCCGGGATTCGCGGACGTCGCTCTTGGCATGCCGCAAAACGAACCGTACCAATATGCCGTGGAGCCTTCGCTCGCGGGACGGCTTCGTGTTGGACAGCTGGTTCGGGTCCCCCTTAGGGCACAAACCCGGTGTGGTTATGTGGTCGGCTTTTCGTCCGAAACCAAATTTGCGGGCATTAAGCCCATCGCGGAACTCCTCTGCGAAGAACCCCTGATCAGTCCGGAGCTTATGGAGTTGGCCCGCAGGATCGCACGGCATTATTTCGCGTCCTGGGGGCAGGCGATTGAGGCCATGATGCCCGCCTCATTCAAAAAGGGAAAAATCGCCATCAAGACCCGAGCGCGGGCCGTTGAAACAGAGGTCGACTGGATTCACGCCACTCCGCCGCACCGGCTCACACCGGACCAGGAACGCGCTTTTGGGGAGGTCCGGGAAACCGTTGACGCCGGTCTTGGAGACCGTTTTTTGCTTCACGGAGTGACCGGCAGCGGCAAAACAGAAATTTATCTCCATTTGACCGAGCATTGCGTCGCGGCGAACCGCGGCGTAATTATCCTGGTTCCGGAGATTTCCCTGACCCCGCAAACCACTCATCGGTTCCAATCGCGGTTTGGCGCGAGGGTCGCGGTGGTTCACAGCCGTCTCTCCGCGGGGCAGCGTCTGGCGGAATGGAATCGAATCCGAAGCGGGGAAGCCCTCGTGGTGATCGGACCGCGTTCCGCGGTTTTTAGCCCCGTCCGAAGTCTTGCTTTGATCATCATGGACGAGGAGTACGACGATTCCTACAAGCAGGAGGAAACGCCGCGATATGAGGCCGGTTGGGTGGCTGAAGAGCGATCAAAGATTGAAAAGGCCGTCCTGGTGCGTGCGGCGGCGACGCCCATTCTGGAATCGTATTATCGATCAGCGGCCGGCGAAATGCGGCGGCTGGAGCTGAATTCCCGGATCGAAGAGAGGCCGATGCCCGAAGTGTTTGTGGTGGATATGCGCCAGGAAAAGGCCGGAAACAAAGTGCGGCTTTTTTCGGTCGCGCTGGAGGATGCGATCCGCGCCGCTCTGGCCCAGGGCGAGCAGGCGATGCTTCTCATGAACCGGAGGGGATTTGCGCCGCTTCTGGTGTGTTCGACCTGCGGACTTGTGATGAGTTGTCCGCGTTGCCGGGTTTCCCTTGTGTTTCATCACGACCGGCAGAAGATGCTTTGCCACACTTGTTCGTATACCAGGGCCGTTCCTTCCATTTGTCCGGGGTGCCAGAAAGGGTATGTGCGTTTTGTGGGATTCGGAACCGAAAAGGTTGAGTCTGAGGCGGCGCGGCTCTTCCCGGGT
>JADGBA010000180.1 GCA_015231685.1 Candidatus Omnitrophota bacterium
TCAGAATCCGGATATCGAGACCTTCATTATCGGCATTGGCGGACACAGACAGAAGCCCGGCCAACATCAGGCCTACGAGGAAAAAGGCTGAGAATTTTGGACTCATGCGGGTGTTTCTCCTGATTTTTTATAGAATAAAGGACTTCTTGAGTTTGCGCAACAGGGAATATCGAAAGCACTCTTTTTCTTTGCAACCGGCGGCGGCTGCGATATACTTTTGGGACTATGACACCGGAAATGGTCATGAATATTCAGGCATCCATTCGGGCCCTCAAGGCCGAGCGCAATGCCGCGATTTTGGCGCACAACTATCAGACGATGGACGTGCAAGAGGTGGGGGATCACGTCGGGGATTCCCTCTATCTGGCGCGTGTGGCGTCGCGTCTGGAGGAGAAGGTGATCCTCCTGGCGGGCGTGCGCTTCATGGCGGAGACGGCGAGCGTTCTGTGTCCGGAGAAGACCATCATTATCCCCGATCTTGAGGCCGGTTGTTCTCTGGCGGGCATGATCAAGTCCCGCGAGATTCGTGCCTGGAAGGACAAGCATTCCGACGGGGGGGGGGTGGCCTATGTCAACACGACCGCGGAGGTGAAGGCGGAGAGCGATATCTGTTGTACTTCGGCCAATGCCTGCCAGGTGGTTTCCTCGCTTCCGGAAAATGCCCGGATTCTTTTCGTGCCCGATTATTCCCTGGGGCTTTATGTACAAAGAAAAACCGGCCGCAAGCTGGATCTCTGGCCGGGCTTCTGCCATGTGCACGCCGATATCACCGGTGATGTGATCCGCGAGCAAAAGCGCCTCCATCCCGAGGCCCGGGTTCTGATGCATCCGGAATGCGGCTGTATGTCCGATTCCATGGACCTTGCCGATGAGGTGCTTTCCACAAGCGGGATGCTCAAGGCTTGTGAGCGTTCAACCGACAAGGAATTCATCATCGCCACCGAGAACGGTATGGTCGAGCAACTCCGCGCCGCGCATCCGGACAAGGTATTCCACCCGGTGGGGGAATGGGCAGTGTGCGAGTATATGAAGCTTCACAATCTCGAGAAAATCCTTTCTTCACTGAAGAACCTCGAATTTGTCGTCAAAGTGCCCGGCGATATTGCCGAGCGTGCCCGAAGACCCATCGAGCGAATGCTGGCCCTTTCCTAAAGAAGGGAGCCGGCCGCGTGGTGTTGTCTTGATTCGACTTAAAGACCTTGTTTTCCAAACCCCCCTCATTCAGGCCCCCATGGCCGGTTGCCCGGACCTGGCGTTCAGGACGGTCGCGCGCCGTTTCGGGATGGAAATGGCCTATCCCGAAATGATCTCAGCGGAGAGCCTGATCCGCGCCAATCCGAAGACGCTGGATTTTATGAAGACGCATGCCGGAGACCGGCCGCTCGGGTGTCAGCTCTTCGGCGCCCGGCCTGAGAGTGTGGCGGAAGCGGCCCGCATGGCCGAAGCGATGGGGTTTGATGCCGTGGATATCAACATGGGTTGTCCCGTGCCCAAGGTCACCGGCCCGGGAGCCGGGTCCGCGCTCATGAAGGACCCGCGAAGGGCCGCAAGGATGATCCGTCAGACCGCACGGGTGCTTCGGAAAATTCCCCTTACGGTGAAGATGCGCACCGGATTCGCCGATGCCACCGGCAAAGAGGCGCTGGAGCTCGCGCGGATCGCGTCCGGCGCAGGCGCGGCGGCGGTCGCCGTGCACGCGCGCACGAAGACCCAGGGGTATTCCGGAAAGGCGGACTGGAATGTGATCCGCCTCGTCAAGAAGAAGGTCCGGATTCCCGTCTTCGGAAACGGCGATGTCTTCCTGCCGGCGGATGCCCGGCGGATGATGCGGGAGACCGGTTGTGATGCCGTGATGATAGGTCGCGGCAGTCTGGGGAATCCCTGGATCTACGCGAGGGCCCTCGCGGCGATGCGCCGCCGGCGTATTCCGCCGCCGCCGGAACTCAAGGAAAGAAAAAAGATCTTTTTGGAACACTTCGCCCTTTTGACAGACTCCGAGGGGGAGAAACGCGCCCTTTTGAAGATACGGACCGTGGCCGCGTGGTACTTCCGGGGGTTTCCGCGCGCGGCGGAACTTCGGCAGAGAATGAACCGGGTCCGATCAGCCCGCGCAGTGACGCGGTGGGTCGAAGAGTTTAACCCGACCTGAGAAGCCGCTCGGCATCGACGATATCGCGGTTCATGGCGCGCGCGGCGTCGAGAAGTGCGGATTTGAATTCCGGTGAAGCCGCCGAGTCGTTGCGGAGTTCCCTCAAAAGTTGAATCACCATCCGGAAATAGCGGATGATGATGCCTTCATCGATGTCGGTGTGCCGGACGAGCTCGTGAAATTCCGCGCCCTCCATCCAGGCATTCACCGCCGCGGCCAGATGAAAATGCGCGGGCTTCGTCTTCGGAAAAACCCGCATGCGTTCCTCGACGTTATTGATGAAGATCGTGAGCTTCCGGCATTCCTTCTCGAGCGTCA
>JADGBA010000181.1 GCA_015231685.1 Candidatus Omnitrophota bacterium
AAGGCACTCTATTTACAAGGCTTGGAAAACTTAGAATAATGGATAAGGCATCTCAGGCGAAGCTTCTGCTCGGGTGTCACGCGCGCAAACACATCGGTTGCTTCGGCTGCGCGGACAAGCTCTTCATCCGACAATCCTTCAAGATCGGCCGACGAAAGAACGCTCACCCCGGACCCGGCTTGCGCACCCCGGCACCCCACACCCATCTGCGACGCAATCGCCTCTGCCGTAACGGCGTGATCACCGGTGATCATCTTGACGCGTATTCCCGCCCGGCAGCATGTCGCGATCGCGCGTATGGCTTCCGGCCTCGGCGGATCAAACATCCCCTGAATCCCCACAAACTCAAACCCTCCCTCAAGATCCTTTTTGGCAATCGTCTGGGTGTTATCCGGCATGCTTTTTTGGGCAAAAGCGAGAACCCTCAGCCCTTGGCGCGCCATATCCGCGGCAGCCTTCTGGGATCTGTCCGCGTCAGAAGCGCCCGATCCCCCTCCGTTACCGGTCGCCGCGCCGCACCGTGCCTGAATCGCTTCCAGCGAACCCTTCACGAAGAGGGTCCGGGATCCTTCGGGGCTGTCCTGGCCGGCAAGCACCGCCATGTACTGGTGTTCACTTTCGAACGGAATGGTATCGAATACCCGATAATCATCCGCCGTCACGCCGCCCTTGGCCGCGGACACCAGAAGCGCCGCGTCGGTGGGATCGCCTTCCACTTTAAAGCCGTCATCGGTTTCTTTGATGCGGGTATCACTGCAAATAAGCCCTGTCCGCAGCACAGCGGCCAGCGCGGCGTCGTCTTTGGCGGCAACGGCCTGGCTGTCCCGCGTGATTTGACCGGTTTTTGAATCGTACCCCGAACCCGTAACTTCATAATCTCCGGCCGGTGTATGGACAAGGCGGACCGTCATCTGGTTCTGGGTGAGAGTCCCCGTCTTGTCTGAGCAAATCACCGTGGTGCTTCCCAGCGTTTCCACGGCCGGCAAACGACGAATAATGGTATTGCGCCTGGCCATTCTCGAAACCCCGATGGCCAGAGTAATGGTCAAAGCCGCCGGCAGTCCCTCGGGGATCGCGCCCACGGCGAGCGCCACGGACGCCATAAACATATCCACCGCCGCCTCGCCGCGCAGCATTCCGATCGCAAACGTCGCACCCGCAAGAGCGAGAATCGCGTACAAAATCACATGGCTGAAGGGGGCGATTTTTTGCGTGAGCGGCGTCTCAAGCACGTCTGTTTCTGAGATCAACTTGTTGATGCGCCCGATTTCTGTTGAGTCACCGGTGGCCACGACAATTCCCGCGCCGCTGCGGGAAGCGACAAAGCTGCCCGAATACACCATGTTGACGCGATCAGCCAGCGCCGTTGTTTCTGCCAATACCCCCACATTCTTAACCGAGGGCACGGACTCACCGGTCAGCGCGGATTCATCCGCAGCCAGATTTTTGGCGCTAAGAAGCCGCATGTCCGCGCTTGCCCGGTCACCCGATTGCAAAAACACGATGTCCCCGGGCACAAGCCCCGAAGCATCGATCGACTCCTTGTGTCCGGACCTTAAGACCGTCGCGGTGCTCACGATGCTTCGCGAGAGCGCGTCAATCGCCTTCAGCGCGCGGGATTCCTGCACAAATCCGATAATGGCGTTGACCAGAACCACCCCGAAGATCACGAGTCCGTCCACCCACTCTTTGAGGAGAATGGTGATGCCGGACGCCGCCAGCAGAATCACCACGAGCGGCTGCGCAAACTGCTTCAAAAACCGAAGCCACGCCGGCTCGCCTTTTTGGGCCGTGATGCGATTGGCGCCGAAACGCCCCATACGCTCTTCGATCGAGGATGTATCGAGTCCGCGGTCGGCATGCGTCTCGAGCAAACGGGCCACTTCTTCTGCAGGCATATGATGCCAATGATGTTCATTTAAAGTCTGCATCGAGTCTGTTTCTTTCTTAGGGTTCAGAGTAAAGGTGCCACAAAGCCCATCGGTTGAATGGCTAAAACACTTGGGTTGAGAACAATCTTTTTGAGGCGATTCTTCATCGCTCAGTCCAAACCTCTGAATTTGCTCCGGATCTTCCGAGATATGAAGCCGAAATCTCCTTCATGATGAGGCGAAAGTGAAACAACTCTATCGCCCCCAGAACCAAAACTGTCGTCAACAAAGCGACCGCGGCAAGCATGATTGTCCTCCTTTATTTGGACACTCCAATGCTGTAACAATCTGGCGGTACGCCTGGTTCCAAAACCCAAGCCCAAAACCGGCCCTTCCAGAACTAAACTGCCCATGAGACGGATTCCATGCTCAGCTGGTATTCATTGAGGTACTCAAGGATCATGGCTTTGGCGGCGAACGCCAACTCCGAATAGTCATAAGTGCGGTCGTAACGCTTAAGCTTATCCAGGGTCTCACGGCCAAAGCCTTTGAGCTTATGTCCGGTCAGCCGGGTGAAGAACTGTTCAAGCCGATC